>JAYUCR010000031.1:0-6404 GCA_043740165.1 Acidobacteriota bacterium
CGAGCGCGCGGCTCTGCGGCAGGAGATGCCGGCTCAGGACCTGATCGACGCCGGCCGCCGCCGAGTCGAACACCACCCGCCCGTCCACCGTGTCGAGGACGACCGTGCGCGGGGGCGCCGTCCCGTCGGAGATCGCCACCAGCGAGGTCCCGGCGATCTCCTCGTAGTGGTCCTGCGCGAGTCCGCCGAGGCCGGCGTGCGTCCAGAGAACGCGCCCACGCTCCGGGTCGATGGCGGTCAGCGCGTTCGTCGTCTTGACCAGCAACTGGCCGAGGGGCGCCACCCGCTGCCAATCGACCTCGCCGTCGAATCGCAGGCTCCATGCGGGCGAGAGCGTCGCCGGAGGAGGCGCGCCCGCGGCGGCTCCGGCGGCCGGGTTCGCGTTGCCGGCACGCGCGCCGGGAACCCGGGCGAAGAGGCAGCAGGCCGCCACCGCGGCCAGCACGAGGAGACGACGGGCGCGAAAACGCATGGTGATACCTCCCGCGATCGGATCCGATCGCGGGAAACAAGGTAGTGCCCGGAGGCGCGCTTCGGCAGCCGAATGCGAAAGTGAAATCGGGCTCCTCCGACCGCGGTGGCATCCCTTGTCGCCGGCGGGCGCGAAACCTAAGTTGGGACCGTCGGCGGCGGAGCCTGCCGGAGGAGAAGAATCATGCTGCGCACCCCAGTCCGTTCGGTCGCCGTTCTGTCACTCCTGCTGCTCGCCGGCTGCGCGAGCAATCCGCCGGCCCGCCGCGTCTGGGTCGGACCGCGGATCGACCTGAAGCCGCTCGAGATCATCGGCATGGTGGACTTCACCTCCACCTCGAAGGGCAGCGTCGCAGCGCTCGCCACCAGGCGCTTCGCCGAGGCGGCGCGCCGCGACCAGGAAATGGTGCGCATGATCGACGTCGGGCCGGAGCCGACCGCCCTCGCGTCGGTGGGCAAGAGCCAGTGGAGCCGCGAGGCCTGCCGCGACCTCGCCCGGGCGCACGGGGTCAAGACGCTCGTCCGCGGCACGCTCACGCTCTCCGGCGTGCGACCCAACGTACAGGTCTCGGCGCTCTGGCGCTCCGGGCAGGTGGCCGGCACGGTGGACGCGACGCTCGAGGTGGAGATGATCGAGGCCGAGACCGGCGCTTCGATCTGGAGCCGCTCCGCCAGCGCGACCCGCAGCGTCGGCCAGGTCAGCGTCTACGGCAAGAGTGTCGACTTCAACGCCGAGGACCCCGAGGCCGCCTACGGCGACCTGGTCGATTCTCTCGTGTCACGCGTCGCGGCCGACCTGCAAGGCTCCTGGCAGACTCGGTAGCGCCGGACCGCGTCGCGGCGAACTTCGCTGCCTACCGCCGCATGGCGCAGAAGGCCGGCAGAGTCTGGCGCGACCGCATCAACGCCAGGGTGATGAAGGACCCGCGCCCGGGTGGAGCACAACACCCTGGCCCCCCATCGCGAAGGTCTTGTCCGGCTTCTCGAGGACGGCGCAGCCGTTATGGCGGCGACAGGCGAATACCAAAACCGGCGCGGATCGACCGATCAGCGTCCCGACTTCGCCGGCGCGGAGATCGTCTGCAGCATCTCGGCCACTTCGGCCCGGGGGACCTCGTCCGCCCCCGCCAGGTCGGCCTGAGCAATAATCCCCACCAGCCGTCCGCCCTCGCCCGCAACGAGGACGCGGCGCACCTCGCTGCGCTTCATCGCCTTCATCACGCTCCCCAGATCCTCGTTCTCGTCGACCGTCTCGATCGGTTTCTTCGTCATGTGCGCTGAGACGGCGCAATCGTGATCGTGCTTCTCCGCGATGTGGCGTATGACGATGTCGCGGTCGGTGATGATGCCCTGCGGCCTCATCTTCTCGCGACTGTCGACGACGGGGACCGAGCCGACATTGCGGTCGCGCAAGATCTGCGCCGCCCGGCTGACGGTATCCTCGGGGGTGACGAATACAGGATCGGGGGTCATGAGCTCGCGTGCCTTCATTTGTTTCTCCTTTCCGAACGTTTATTCTCCGGCCGGCCATGCGCTCTCAGCCTTGTCCGGGCCCGGCCGAGCCCGCGAAGCACTGTAAGCCCGCCGCGCGCACGCGGCCTTGCGCGGTAGCCCGCCGCTTCAGGAATTTCGGAGGGGGACCATCCTCAAGAACGGGTCCTGGCGCGCGCGAGATTCAGGAACCTCCCGACTGGACGCGTTGGCGGCGGGAGTCGAACCCGCCTCGTTCGAAGGGCTCGAGTCAGAGCGCGCAGAGGGCCGGCGATCACCTGCCGTTCTCGAACTTCCAAGAGGCAGAGCGGGGGGGCAGCCGGACGGTCCGTCGCCCCGCTCCGTGCGGCGACGGCGGGCTTGTTGGGGGAGCGGATTAGAACTCCAATTCGGTCCCGAGGCCGCGCTCCCGCGCGTGGGCGACGGCCAGCTCGGCGGCTGCGAGATCCTCGACCGCCAGACCGAGCGACTTGAACAGCGTCAGCTCGCCCTCGGACGTCCGGCCGGGGTGCGCGCCGGCGAGAAGCTCGCCGATCTCGGCGCGGATGTGGCCGGGGCCGATGCCGCGCTCCTCGACCGCGCGGAGGTAGTCGCCCGATTCGTTCACGGTCGATTCGCGGCGGTCGACGAACAGGGAAGCGGCCGCGACGACGCCGGATTCCAGCTCGCGCGCCGACGGCATCGACGATCCGACCGCGTTCACGTGGACGCCCTTGGCGAGCATCGACAGCGCCACGATCGGCTCGCGCGCCGCGGTGCAGGTACAGACGACGTCGGCGCCTTCCAGCGCGTCGCGGATCGACCGCGCGGCGAGTCCCCGCGCCTCGAGCGCCAGCGCCTCGGCACGCGCCGGGCTGGGGCTCCAGATGCGCAGCTCGGCGTCCGGAAAGACGGCGCGCATCGCGACGGCGTGCGAGCGGCCCTGGACGCCCGACCCGAGGATGGCCACCCGGCGGGCGTTCCTGCGCGCCAGGATCGATGACGCGAGCCCGGAAACCGCCGCGGTGCGGATCTCGGTGATCGCCGAGGCATTGAGAATCGCGACGATCCGCCCGTCGGCGCCGTCGTGGAGGAGGACGGCGCCCTGGTGCGTATCGAGCCCGCGCGCCGAGTTCGCGGGCGCGAAGACGATTTCCTTGAGCGAGAAGAGCGGCCGCTCGCCGCCGCGGTGCGCCGGCATCAGCCCGAGCAGGGCGCCCCCGGGCGGGCGGACGAGGGAGCGCAGCGGCATCGACAGCTCTCCCCGATGCAGGCCGAGAAACGCGCCGCGCATCGCCTCGATGCACGACGGCATGTCGAGCGCCGCGCGCACGTCATCCGCAGACAGGATCAACATCGCGTGGAGGGGATTCTAAGGGGACGTTCCGAGAGGTGTCAATCGCGAACCGGGCGCCGGGCCATCGCGCGCGCGGCCTGTGTTAACCTCTCGACCATGCTTGCGGCCCCCGAGCCTGTTCGTCCCATCGCCCTGGCCGAGATACGCGCAGCGCGCGAGCGCATCGCCTCCACCATCGTGCGCACGCCGCTCATCCGGCTGGAAATGGGGCCGGAGTACCCGGAGATCCGCCTCAAGCTGGAGAATCTGCAGCCGATCAATGCCTACAAGCTGCGAGGGGCGGCCAACGCCGTGGCGATGCTGAGCGAGCCGGAGCGCCGACGCGGCGTCTGGACCATCAGCGCGGGCAACGCGGGGCAAGGGGTCGCTTACGCCGCGAGGATCGCGGGCGTGGCCTGCACCGTCGTGGCCATCGAGACGGCGCCGGCGGCGAAGCTCGATCGCATGAGGGCGCTGGGCGCGAAGCTCATCCTGGTGCCCTACGCGGCCGCCTGGAAGGCCCTCGACGATCGCGCCTATCCCGGGGCGGAAGGAACGTTCGTGCATCCGTTCGACGATCACCAGTTCATCGCGGGTCACGGGACCATGGGGCTGGAGATTCTCGAAGACGCGCCCGACACGGCGGCGGTCATCGCGAGCATCGGCGGCGGCGGTCTGATCACGGGGGTCGGCAGCGCTCTGAAAGCTCTCAAGCCGGACATCAAGATCTGGGGTGCCGAGCCCGAGACGGCCGCGCCCGTGGCGCTGTCGCTCGCCGCGGGATCGCCGCAGCCCTTCAAGGATTGGAAGGCGTCGTTTGTCGACGGCGCCGGAGGGCAGAGCGTCTTCCCGCGCATGTGGGAGCGGATGAAACCGCTGATCGACGGCTCGATCGTGGTCACCCTCGAAGAGACCCGACGGGCGATGCGGCTGATGGCCGAGAAGACGCGCGTCATCTCGGAAGGAGCGGGGGCCCTGCCGCTCGCCGCCGCCTTGACGGGCAAGGCCGGACGGGGGCCGATCGTCGCGATCGTCTCCGGAGGGAACATCGATCTGAAAAAGTTTTCCGAGCTGATCAGCGCCTGAGCGGAATGGACCTCACGGGACGCGTCGCCATGATCACGGGGGCCGGGCGCGGCCTGGGTCGCAACGTTGCGGCACGCCTTCACGAGCGCGGCGCATCGGTCGCCGTCAACGTGCGCGAGGAAGGCCGCGCGAACGAGGTGGCGAGCTCGATCGGCCCGCGGGCGCTCGCCGTGCCCGGCGACATCACCGACCCCCGTGTTCCCGCGGAGATCGTGAGCCGAACTCTCGACCGGTTCGGCCGCATCGACATCCTCGTGAACAACGCCGCGCATGCGCGACCGACGCGGTTCGAGCAGCTCGCCGCCGAGGAATGGCGCCTGGCGCTCGAGACCAACATGACGGCGCCGTTCCTCTTGATGAAGGCGGCGCTCCCCGCGATGAAGGCCCGGAACTATGGACGCATCATCAATATCTCATCCTCCGCGGGACGGACGGTGAGCACGCTGGGTGGCGCGCACTACACGGCCTCGAAAGCCGGATTGCTCGGCCTCACGCGGGCCGCGGCGAAGGAGCTCGGCCGGTTCGGCATCACCGTGAACGCGATCTGCCCCGGAATGATCGACACCGAGCTCACCCGCGAGAACGCGTCTCCTGAATTGCTGGACCGTCTCGCCGCGTCGTATCCGGTGCCCAGGCTCGGGACGCCGCTCGAAGTCTCGGATCTGATCTGTTTCATTGCGTCGGAAGCCGCCGGATACATCACCGGCGCGTCGTTCGACATCAACGGCGGCGACCTGATGATGTAGGTGACGACACGATGAAGGAAAGCACCCGGGTTCTCCTCGCCCTCGGGGCCGCCGTCGCCATCGGAAGCGCCGTTGCCGCCAGCGGCAACGCCGCGCTCCTGCGCGCCGCCGACACTCTCGAGCCGATGGGCGCCATCTGGGTGAACGCGATCCGGATGACGGTGATCCCGCTCATCGTGTCGCTCATCGTCACCGGCGTGGCCTCGGCGACGGACCTGAAGGCGGTCGGCCGGCTCGGCGGCAGGACGCTTTTGGTCTTCGTCGCCATGCTGGCGTCCCTGGCCGTGGTGGTCGTCCCAGTCACCAAAGCGGTCTTCGGGCTGCTGGGTGTGCGGGCCGCGGAGGCCCCTCCCCTGCCCGCCGGCGCCGCCGAAGCCGCTCAGCTTCTGGCCGCCAATCCGAAGCAGTCGCTCGCCGCGTGGCTCGTCTCGCTCGTTCCGGCGAATCCCATCGCCGCCGCCTCCGGCGGCTCCCTGCTTCCGGTCATCGTGTTCACGCTCCTGTTTGCCCTGGCCGCCGCCAAGTCGGCGCCGACCACGCGCGAGACGATCCTCCGATTGTCTCAGGCCGTGAGCGAAACGATGCTGACGATGGTGCGCTGGGTCATCCTGGCGGCGCCGGTGGGGGTCTTCGCCCTCATGCTGCCGCTCTCCGCCCACGCGGGAGCGAACATCGTCGGGCCGATTGGCTTCTACATCCTGGCCTACTCACTGCTCAGTCTGGCGGCCATCCTGGTCGTGTATCCGATGGTCGCCATTTTCGGACGGGTTTCGATGCGGCGGTTCGGGCGTGCCGCACTCCCGGCGCAGCTGATCGCCTTCACGTCGAGCTCGTCGGTCGCCTCGCTGCCCGCTCTCGTGGAGAGCGCCCAGCGGGAGCTCGGCCTGCCCAGGCGGATTTCAGGGTTCGTGCTGCCGCTCGCCGTATCCACCTTTCATTTCGCGGCACCCGTGACGTGGACGGTGGGGACGCTGTTCGTCGGCTGGTTCTACAGGGTATCGATCGGCCCGCGCGAGATCGCCATCGTCGCCTTGGCTTCCATCTTCCTCACGGCGGCGGCTCCCGGGGTTCCTCGCGGCGGTTTCATCATGCTCGCGCCTCTTTTTTCAGAGATCGGATTGCCCGCGGAAGGCATCGGCATTCTGATCGCGCTCGATGTCGTTCCGGACACGTTCGCCACGGCCCTCAACGTCACCGGCGATCTCGCCGCCGCCGCCCTGGTCGCCAGGCACGAGCCCACCGCAGCGCCCGAAGCGGAGGCATGATGGCGCCCGCGCCGCCCGATCGCCGGCAAC
>JAYUCR010000032.1:0-6395 GCA_043740165.1 Acidobacteriota bacterium
TCGACGAGGACGGCCGGCCCGACCGCCATCCGGACGTCGCTGGCGGTCCTGCCGGTCCGCAACGCCACCAGCGACCCGCGCTTCGACTGGGTGAAAACCGGCGCCACCAGCGTTCTGCGCACCGGCCTCCTGCAGGCGAAGGCGCTGCGCCTGGCCGGCGACGACCGCGTGCAGGAGGTGCTCTCCGCGCTGAAACCGGGCGACGGCGAGGAGACCCGACCGGCGACAGCGCAGCGCCTCGGGAAACTGACCGGGGTGGAGAACGTGCTGGCGGCCAGCCTGCTGAAGACCGGAAGCGGCTTCCGCATCGAGGCCAGCCTGATGCAGATCGGCGACGCGGCGCTGGCCGGAACGCATGCGCTCGTCGTCGACGGGGCCAACGAGGCGGAGATCCCGAAAATGATGGACGAGCTGACCACCCGGGTGCGTCACGACCTGGGCGTCGCCAAGGCCTGGGGTGAGCGGGCGTCCGGGGCGACCGGCCTGGCGTCGAAATCGGTGGAGGCGCTCTCGCTCTATGGCGACGGCCTGGCGCTGCGGCGCGCCGGCAACCTGACCGAAGCGGCGAAGCGCCTGGAGGGGGCGGCGGCGAAGGACCCGAAATTCACCATGGCGCGGCTCCTGCTGGCCGAGACCTACGACGGCCTCGGGTACACCGGCAAGGCGAAGGAGACCGCCGACGCGGCGGCCCAGTCGGCCCGCGACGCTTCGCCGTACGAGGCCGCCTACCTGCGCGCGGTGCGGGCGCGTCTCGCGCAGGACTTCGAAGCCGCGGCGCAGGCCTACAAGGAGATCTGCGACCTGACCCCCAACAGCCCGGACGCTTTCATCGACCTGGCGTCGGCGCAGGAGCGGGGGGGCGACCTGGCCGGCGCTCTCGCGTCGCTGAAGCATGCCCTGGCACTCGACCCGAAGCACCCGGGCGCGCAGTACGCCGCCGGGCGCGTGCAGGTGAAGATGGGGAACACCTCCGACGGAATCGCCGCGTTCAACACGGCGCTGGAGCTGCAGAAGGCCGCGGGCAATGACGAGGGGGTGGCGACGGTGTTGAACGGCCTCGGCAACGCCTATGATGCGCTGAGCCAGCCCGAGGACGCGGCGAAGTACTACCAGGAATCGCTCGACATCCGCCGACGCGTCGGCGACCAGCGAGGGGTCTCCGTCAGCCTGAATAACCTGGCGATGCTGCGCTCCAACCAGGGGCAGCACGATGCCGCCGTCGCACTGGCCCGGGAAGCGATCGACACGGCGAACAAGATCGGCTACACGGCCGGAGCGGCCGATGCATGGTCCCGGCTGGGGGAGATTTACCAGAACGCGGGTCGGACCGACGAGGCGCTCCGGTCGTACCAGGAGAGCCTCAAGCTGATGCGCGAGATCGGCGACGAGGCGCGACTGGCGCGCACCCTCTCCAGCATCGGCTACGTGAACACCGTCCTCGGGCGCTACGTCGATGCCTTTTTCTTCCTCAAGGAGGCGTTGGGGAAGCGGCGGGCGATTGGCGACAAGCGCGAGATCATGCGCTCTCTCCTCAACATCGGCGTGGTCGAGCAGGTCCAGGGCCGCTATGAGGAGGCCCTCCAATACGACACCGAGGGTCTCTCCATGGCGCGCGAGGTGGGCGACAAAAACGTCGTCGCGGCGCTGTCCGGAAATCTCTCCAACATCCACGAGGATCAGGGAAGCTATGCGGCCGCTCTGGCGCTTCTCACCGACGCCAAGACCATCGCCGACGAATTGCAGGATTCAACCCTGCAGGCTTCGGCCCTGGTCTTCCGGGGGAGCACGTTGCGCCGCATGGGTGACGGCGCCGGCGCCGCGGCCGCCTTGAAGGAGGCGGTGCGGCTGGCGGGCGAAACGGACAACACCGCCCTGCTGGCCGAGGCCCTTGCCTACCGGGGGGCCCTGGAGCAGGCGTCGCAGCCGCCGGGGCCGGCGGCGGCCACGCTGAAGGAATCGCTGGCCGCGGCGACCAAGGCCGGCGATCGCCGCCTCGTTCTCCTCGTCCGTATCTACGCCGCTTCGGGCTCGCAGTCGGAGCGGGAACTGCGCGCCGTCCTGTCCGAGATCGATTCCTCCGGGCTGATGCCTCTGGCCGCGCCGGCCCGGATAGCACTCGCCCGGATAGCACTCTCCGCCAACCGCGCCGACGCGGCGCTGGCCGAGGCCGGCAAGGCGATCGAGGCCGCCACGCCCCTGGGGCAGCGCGACGCCCTGCTTCAGGCTCATCACCTGGCCTGCCGGGCCCTGGTCGCGCAGCGCAAGCCGGAAGCGGCTCTGGAGCACGTGGTGGCGGCGCTCGGCCCGCTCGAGGAGATGCGGCAGGGGCTCTCCGGGGAATCACTGCAACGCTTCCTCGGCCGGCCCGAGACCACTTCCTTCGGCGAAGATGCCCGGCGGCTTCTCTCCGCCCCGGGACAGGCCGAAGCGTTGCAGCGCCTGGAGAAGGCCCTGCGACCCTGAAGCCGGGCCGGCGAGGGCCGCGCCCCACCCCGGGCTTTGACAGGAAAGCCGCCCGCGGCATAGAATTCGCCCCACTAGACGGCCATTATTCGGCTGTCGCCCGGGCCGATCACTGATCGTCGCGGCGGGCGACGCAACGACAGAACAACAGGGAGGGACTCAAACCCATGAATCGGATCGCACGCCTGATCCTTTATTGCGCCGCCTCGGTGGCGCTGATCGCGTCCGCGGCGCCGGCCGTAGCCGCCAGCCTGACGACCTATACCAGCGAGACCGCCTTCCTGAGCGCCCTCGGCAACCCGCACACGTTGGAGACGTTCGACGGGTACGACTCCGGGACGCCGATCAACGACCAGATCCCCGGCACCTATTTCACCGGTCCCGGCGAGGGATTTACCGGCATTCAGACCTTCGCCAGCGCGGGCGCGGTCAGCCCTTCGAACATCCTGACCGGCGGCGCCCCGATTGAGCCGGCCGCGGGGGTGGCGCAGGATATCCACCTCTACCTGTCCCCCTCCGTCAGCGGGGCCGGCTTCTACCTCACGGGGCTGAACTCGCTGGCCACGGCGGTCACGGTGCGGTTCGATTTCTACGACGAGAGCTCCCAGGACGTCCTGGTCGCGGACAGCGACGAGAATCAGAACACCGCCGAGTTCATCGGCGGCATCTCCGACACCCCGATCACTTCGGTTCACATCATCTCCGGCCTGTTCACCGACGGTAATCTGTACGACGAGTTCGGGAAGGACAACCTGTTCCTCCCCGGCGAGCAGGAGGTCAACGACACGACGCCTCCCATCTGCAGCGGGACCCCTTCGACGATCGGTGGGGTGCGCGGCATCGACGGCAAGGGCGACGATAGCGGCGAGGGAGAGAGCGGGATCGACACCGTGGTCCTGGAAGCAGGGGCGGTCAACGTCTCGTTCAGCCTCGATCCCGAGTTCACCTCCGGGGACGGCACGGCGCATTTCCGCGTGGAGCCGACCAACACCTCGATGAATGGCCACGGCACGGTCCTCGTGACCGACCTGGGCGGCAACACCTGCACCCTGCCGGTCACCTTCAGCGCCCTCCCGCCGGGGCCCACCGAGGCCCTCCCGATCTGCTCCTCCGACGGCGTCCTGCTGAGCGTGTCGAACCCGCTCGTGTCACCCGGCGGCCAGGCGGTCTGCAGCGCGGCGCTGCCCTCGTTCAACGACCCGGTCTTCCCTCCCGGCTACGAGCCTTCGCCGGAAACCGACCCCTCCCCCTGCACGGTCATGACCATCCTGTCGCCGATCTCCGGCCCGACCCAGATGGTCTACAAGAAGGACGGCACCTTCGATCCGAAGCTGCGACTGCTGTTCTCGCGCTTCAACGGCTCGATCTTCCCGCCCTTCTCCGACATCACGCAATCGGTGGAGCCCATCGCGACGATCACGCCCGATCCGACGAGCGTGAAGGGGACCGGCACCTGGACCCAGGTCAAGGTGACCTGCGCCACCCTGAGCGAGGTGTGCAACGGCCTCGACGACGATGGCGACGGCTTGATCGACGAGGGGCTCCCGGTAGGCGGGCCCCCGGTCGACGCCGACGGGGATGGCGCGCTCCTGTGCGCCGCGACTCCAGAGGCCGCCGACTGCAACGACCAGATCGCCTCAATCCACCCCGGGGCGATCGAGACCTGCAACGGCATGGACGACAATTGCAACGGCACAATCGATGAAGGCCATCCGACCGGCGGCGACGACTGCGGCGTGGCCGGGCTTCTGGGGGTCTGCGCCGCGGGGAAGACCTCGTGCGCGGACGGGCCGCTGGTGTGCAAGCAGGTGGCCCAGCCGACACAGGAAGTGTGCGACGGCAAGGACAACAACTGCGACGGGGCGATCGACAACGGCTTCGTCCTGTCGTACCGCCAGCCGATTAACGCCGACGGGAGCAGCATCTTCAAGCGCGGCAGCACCATTCCCGTCAAGTTCGCCCTGAGCAACTGTTCCGGGGCGCCAATCAACACCGCCGTGGCGCACATCCAGCTGTTCCTGTATCAGATGGGCGTCGTCGGGAGCGAGGTCGAGGACGTCACGGCGTCGGGCCAGGCGAACACCGACGGCCTTTACCGCCTCTCGGGGGACGGCCAGTACATCTACAACCTGAGCACGAGGCTTCTGGCGAGCAAGGTCAGCTACGTCATCCGCACCACGCTCGATGACGGGTCGCACTACGACGTTGTCATCTCGCTGAAGTAGCGCCGGGTTTCAGCCGGCCGGGAGGGCGCCGCCGGGCGCCTTCCCGGCCGGCCATCCCTTGAAAACCCTTTGACAACAGGGCTTTTCAGGGCATACTCACACCCGCCAACCGAACGACAAAGACGGCCTCGGCATGCCCAGGGGCCGCGATCGCGGCTACGACTTTTGAGGAGAGAAACGAAGATGCGTCCGTCGTATTCCAAGCTGTTCGTGCCCCTGACACTGCTGGCCTGCCTCTCGTTCCCCTCCGCGGTCGACGCCGCGACCCTGACGACCTACTCCGACGAGGCCTCCTTCAAAGCCGCTATCGGCCCCTCGTACACGTCGGCCAATTTCGACGGGTTCGCGTCCGGAACGCTGCTCACGACCCAGGTGGCCGGGATCACATTCTCATCGCCGCTCTCCGGAGTCGCCGGATACTTTCCCATTCAGGCTTTCGGATCGCCCGGAGCCGTCTCCCCGCCGAACTCGCTCGCCGGAGGGTTCGTGCCGGGATCGCCGGATCTGGGACAGACGATCGTTCTCGATTTCCTGCCCGACGTCACGGCGTTCGGCTTTTCCCTTTCACCGCTCACGCCCAACTCCATCGTCGTGTCCGTCCAGGTCGATTTCCGCGACGGCACGTCGCAGACGCTGAGCGTCAGCGACAAGGACAGCAACGGCACCGAATTCCTTGGGTTCCGATCCACGGCGCGGATCAAGCGGATCTCGTTCGAGTCGGCGAAGGCCCAGGGCGGGCAGGATGGGTTCAAGCAGTTCGGTCTCGACAACCTGATCGACGTGGCGGCCGACCTGAACCCGCCGATCTGCTCCGCCGTGAAGACGCTGGTGGACGGTGTGCTGATCTTCGACGGCACGTCGACCGACAACACGCCGTTCGACACCGGCATCGTAAGCGTCTCGCTCGACAACTCCACCAACGTGACCCTGACATGCAACTCTCCTTTCCCGGCCTCCTGCGGCAGCCTCGCGACGCCGACCCCGACCGCGACCTGGCGCGTCGCTCCCACCAACGTGCTGCAGTCGGGTGAGGCCACGGTCCTGGCCGCCGACGCCGCGGGCCATACCTGCTCCTTCGCGGTGAACTTCATCGCCTTCGGAGGCGGCTCCGTGGTGGATCTGCCGGTCTGCACCGCCGACGGGGTGGTGGTGACCGCCAGCAACCCCGGGGCCGCGCCGGGAGGTCAGGTGGTGTGCGGATCGAACCTCCCGGGACCGGGCGATCCAGTCTTCCCGCCGGGCTATGACCCTTCGCCGGCGGACGATCCCTTCCCTTGCGTCGTCTCGACCCTTCGCAGTCCCATCTCCGGCTCCACCGAGATGACGATTGTCAAGGACGGCCCCTTCGAGCCGCGCCTCCGGATGCTGTTCTCCCGGTTCAATGGGACCTCCTTCCCACCCTTTGCCGACATCACCACTTCGGTCTATCCGATCGCGACCATCCCGGATCCGACGGGCGTCAAAGGCACTGGTACCTGGTCGCAGGTCAAGGTGACCTGCGCGGTGCTCAGCGAAACCTGCAACGGCATCGATGACGACGGGGACGGGCTGATCGACGAAGGATTCCCGGTCGGCGGCGCGGCCCGCGACTGCGACGGCGACGGGTATCCGATGTGCCCGACGGCCGAGACCACGGCCGTGGACTGTGCCGGAAATACCGTCACGCTGGTGCCCGGGGCCACGTCGGACTGCAACGACCAGATCGGC
>JAYUCR010000033.1:0-2611 GCA_043740165.1 Acidobacteriota bacterium
GAGCCCGATGTGGTCCTGCTGTTCGTCGACGCCGGACAGTCGCTCATCCTGTCGGAGGCGTCGCAGCAGATGGAGGGCGGGCTGCCCCCGGCGATGGGCCGGCCGGCCTGCGCCGTCGTGCCGCAGGCGATGAACACCGGCCGCACCGCCCTCAGCCTCGGCTGCTGCGGGGCGCGCGCCTACCTCGACGTCCTCACCGACGACGTGGCGCTGTATGCCGTGCCCGGCGCGCGGATCGCGGCGTTCGCGGGGCGCGTGGCGACGCTGGCGAAGGCCAACGCGGTGCTGACCACGTTCCACGCGCTCCGCCGCCGGCAGGTGGAGGCGGGCGCCAGCCCCACGGTGAAGGAGTCCCTGGCGGCGATGTCTTAGGCCGCGACTGCCGGACGCAACCCCGGGGCGCCGCTTCAGCGCGCGGCGGCGGCCGCCGGCACGATCACCTCCTGGAGGTTGAGCTCGCGCGAACGGCGATCGAGCGCCGCCAGGTCGCCGCCCACGAGGGTTCTCCATTCGGTCTCGAAGCCGTCGAGCTCGCGCACATGGTCCGCGAAGACATCGCGCGCCCCCTGCGTCGGAGCACCGGTGCCGTCGGTGACGAAGCCCAGCAGCGGACCGAGGCGTGAATAGAGCCGCGCCCCCTTCGCCAGGACGTCGTAATCCACCTGCGCCTTCGGATTGTGGAGCTTGTCCTCGAGGGCGTCGCACTTCCCGATCAGATCGCGCGCCGACTTGACCCACTCCCCCGCCGCCTCGTTCCCCTGCAGCGCATCGGCGCGCACCGCGAGCTGCTGGCGCACGGAGCGGATCTGCCCGACGAGTGTCGAGAGCCGGGTCACCTGCTCTTGCACCTTGCGGCTGAAATCGACCTGAGCGGTCACGTCGGCAGGCGGAACGGTAAGGCGCGGATCGGGCAGAACCTCGAGCGGTGTCGTGACGGTCTCCTTCCCGGCCGACAGGCGCACGGTGTAGGCGCCCGGGCGCACGCGCGGCGCCGCCTCGGGATTCCCCTCCGACTTGGCGCCCTTGATCTTGACGGCGCTCTGATACCCCAGGTCCCAGACGATCCGCTGCACTCCGGGATCGATGGCCAGGACCGGCTTCTTCTTCGGGCTGCCGGCGTCGGGATCGTCCTCCGCCGTCTCCGGTTCCTCCTTCTTGCTCGTGAAGGTGCGGACGACCGCGCCGCTGGCATCGAGGATCTCCATCTTGAGGTCACCCTCGGCCTTCTGCTTCAGGGCGTAGTTGAGGATCGCCCCGTGGGGCGGGTTCTCCCCCGGCCCCTCGTCGTGGAACGAGGAGCGGATCTCCCAGCGCACCGCCGGCTGGGGCGGGAAGAGAAAGACGGGCTTATCGGCGATCTCCTTCGACCACTGGCGCACCGGGGTCAGATCGTCGAGGATCCAGATCGACCGGCCGTGCGTGGCGAGCACCAGGTCGTCGTCCCTGATCATGAGGTCGTGCACCGCCACCGTCGGCAGGTTCAGGCCGAGCGTCTGCCAGCTGCCGCCGCCGTCGCGCGAGATCGCAACACCGCGCTCCGTCCCGAGGTAGAGCATCCCCTTGATCTTCGGGTCCTCGCGCACCGCGTGCAGGTAGACATCCTTCGGCAGGGAGGACGCCAGGCTCTTCCAGGTCTTGCCGTAGTCGGTGGTGCGGAACAGGTACGGGCGCATGTCGTCCAGCCGGTGCGCGTCCA
Source organism: Acidobacteriota bacterium (assembly GCA_043740165.1). Lineage (GTDB taxonomy): Bacteria > Acidobacteriota > Polarisedimenticolia > Gp22-AA2 > Gp22-AA2 > JAYUCR01. Next base: position 1,697 of record JAYUCR010000033.1, read on the forward strand.
CCACCACGTAGGCCGTGGCCGCGTCGTGCGGCGACGGCTCGATCAGATCGACGGTGCCCCACTCCGGCATCCCCTTGATGTTCGGCGTGACGTCGCTCCAGTGCGCGCCGCCGTCCCGGGTCACGTGCACCAGCCCGTCGTCGCTGCCGACCCAGATCAATCCCTTCTCGCGCGGCGACTCGGCGATCGTGAAGATGGTGCAGTAGTACTCGGCGCCGGTGTTGTCGCCGGTGATCGGGCCGCCCGACCACTTCTGCTTCGACTTGTCGTTGCGGGTGAGATCGGGGCTGATCGCCGTCCAGGTCTGGCCGCCGTCGGAGGTGCGGAACAGGACGTTGCCGCCGTGGTAGACGACCTTGGGGTCGTGCGGCGAGCCGATGATGGGGGCGGTCCACTGGAAGCGGTAGCGGTAATCCTCGGCCCCGTGGCCGGACTCGTTCTCCGGGTAGATCGACACGTTGCGCGCCATCCCGGTGGCATGGTCGTATCGCGTGATGATGCCGAGGTACTCGCCGGCGTAGACGATGTCCGGATTGGTCGGGTCGGCGTCCACCCACCCCGCTTCGCCGCCCCCCACGTCGTGCCAGTCGCCGGGAGTGATGCCGCCGGACGACAGGCTGTCGCTCGGCCCGGAAGCGGTCCCGAGATCCTGCATCGCCCCCATGACGCGATACGGCACCGAGTTGTCGACCGCGACGTGGTAGAACTGCGCTAACGGCAGCGGCGGCGCGTACCAGGTCTCGCCGCCGTTCCACGACAGGTCGACGCCGCCGTCGTTGCCGCCGATGATCCGCCTGGCGTTGGTCGGGTCGATCCAGATGTCATGGTTGTCGCCATGGTGCGCGCCCTTGACGCGCTTGATTGTCTTGCCGCCGTCCACTGTCTTCAGCAGGGGAACCTGGGGGAACCAGACGA
>JAYUCR010000034.1:0-2594 GCA_043740165.1 Acidobacteriota bacterium
CCGCGCCCGCGCCACCGCCGGAGCAGCCGCAGCTACCAACAGTCATCTTGCCGCCACCGCTGGCACGCGTCCTCTCGGACTACGAGCTGGCGTGGCAGCGCCGGGATGCCGCCGACCTCGCGGCCCTGTTCGCCGAGGATGGATTCGTCCTCTCGAGCGGCCGTCTTCCGGTGCGCGGCCGCGCGCAGATCGAGAAGCACTACTCGGGCGCGGGCGGGCCGCTGGCCTTGCGGGCGCTGGCTTTCGCGACCGAGGGGTCGGTCGGCTGGATCGTCGGCGGGTTCGCGCGGCAGCAGGGGCAGCCGGACACCGGAAAGTTCACGCTCACGCTGCGCCAGGGCCCGGAGGGGCGGTGGCTGATCATGTCCGACATGGACAACGGGAACACGAGATGAGGCGCCGATGATCTCCGCCTCGGAGGCGCTCGAGCGGCTGCGGGAGGGGAACCGGCGTTTCGTCTCCGGCGTTCGGAAGAGCGACGCGCTGACCAGCCAGACGCGCCGCAGCGAGCTGGCGGCGGGGCAGGAGCCGTTCGCCATCGTGCTCGGGTGCTCCGACTCGCGGGTGCCTGCGGAGATCGTCTTCGATCAGGGGCTGGGCGACCTGTTCGTCATCCGCGTGGCCGGGAACATCGTCGCGTCCTCGCAGGTCGGCAGCGTGGAATTCGCCGCCGAGCGGTTCGGCACGCCGCTTGTCGTGGTGCTGGGCCACTCGCAGTGCGGGGTGGTCCTGGCGACGCTCGAGGAGCTCCGGCGACCGACGGAGGACCAGTCCCGCAACCTGCGCTCGATCGTCGATCGCGTCCGGCCCTCCGTGGAAGCGCTGCTGGCGACGAGTCTCAAGGACGATCCGGAGGCTCTCGTGCGGCAGGCGGTCCGCGCCAATGTCCGCGTCTCCGCAAATCATCTGAAGCACGGCTCGGAGGTTCTCGAGCAGCTCATCCAGAAAAACGGCCTGCGCGTCGTGGGGGCCGAGTATTCGCTGGGGAGCGGGGTGGTCGAGTTCTTCGACGGTGTGCCGCAGGAGGGGGAGAGGGCGTGAACGTCGCGTTCGGGTTGAAGGCCCACTCGGGCTGGGCGGCCCTGGTCGTCCTGGGCGGCCGCGGCGGTGCGTTACAGGTGGTCGAGCGGTGTCGCATGGAGCTGGTCGAGAAGGATGAGCTTTCGTGGGCGAAGCAGCCCTATCACGCGGCGGAACATCTCGAAGGGGGCGATGCGCGGGATCTCGTGAGGCGCGGCATCACGTCGGCGCGCCGCATTGCGGTCCGGGAAATGCGGGCGGCCGTGACGCGCGCGCGTGAAGCAGGTCACACGGTGGCCGCCTGCGGGGTGCTCGTGACCGATCCGATGCCCGACTGGACGGTCGACGAGATCCTCGCGGTGCATTTCCGGATGCACAAGGCGGAGGGAGTGCTGTTCCGCGACGTGCTGGCCCGCGCCGCCGGAGCGTGCGACTTGAACCTCGTCGCGATCCCCCAGAAGAGCCTGGCGGCTGCGGCGAAGGGGGCGCGGGAAGCGATTGCGACGCTCGGGAAGTCGGTGGGCCCGCCATGGGGCAAGGATCAGAAGGAGGCCGCGCTCGCGGCCCTGATCGCTTTGGAATCGGCGGACGGCACCCGGCGTCGTCGCTGACAGCGGGAAGGAGGCCGATGGCCTGGGTCGTGTTCCTCAGAGGGGTGAACGTGGGAGGGCACAAGGCGTTCCGGCCGAGCGTCGTCGCCAAGGAGCTGTCGAAATTCGACGTCATCAACGTGGGAGCGGCGGGAACCTTCGTGGTCCGCAAGGCGATCCCCCTCGCGGCACTGCGCGCCGCGCTCACCCGGAAACTGCCGGTCGCCGCCGAGATGATGATCTGCCGAGCGCAGGATATCGGCGCGCTCCTGACGGGGGAGCCGTTTCCGGAGGCAGCCGCCGACGGGGAGACGACGCGGTACGTCAGCGCCCTGGAGAAACGGCCCCGGACGCTGCCGCCGCTTCCTATCCGCCAGCCTTCCGGTGACGAGTGGCAGGTCAAGGTCACGGAGGTTCGTGGTCGATTCGCCCTGAGCCTGCACCGGCGGGCCGGACGAAAGCTGATTTACCCCAACGAGGTCGTCGAGAAACATTTCGGCGTCTCCGCGACGACGCGAAACTGGAATACCATCCGCGCCATTGGCGATATCCTCCGGCTAGAATGCGACTAACTGCCATGCGATTCACTGCAACGCGACTCGATCCAGATGGCCACCGATGAACTGGAAGTCGGTCTGGGCCGTGGTCGCGGGTGTGGTCGACATCCTGCTGCACGTGGTCGGCGTCGTCGCCACCTGGAACCTGGCGCTCGGGCCCAGGTGGTATCCGATAGCGCTCGTCGTGCTGGCGATCCCGTAGTGCTGGGCCGGCGGCCGGCTTTACCAGATGCAGACGGGCCGGCGCTGATCGACCAGGGAAGTCGTGTGAGCGGTCGGACGACGACGGTGCGCTGGAGGATCCTCGCCCTCCTGTTCTGCGCCGGGTTCATCGCCTACCTGCTGCGCACCAACATGTCGATCGCCGGCGAGAGCATGATGACCGATCTCGGTCTCTCGCAGATGCAGCTCGGCATGGTGCTGGCGG
>JAYUCR010000035.1:0-15795 GCA_043740165.1 Acidobacteriota bacterium
GTGGAGGGCGCAAGCCCGGACAAGAGCACCGCGCCGGTCATGTCGGTCGTCCCGGAGATCGCGATCGGCGGCGATGTCGTTCCCGGCCAGCTCGTGCCGTTGATCGCGTACTCGACCGCGAAGGTCACCGGCCGGTCGGCACGGATCCAGACCCGAACGCTCGAATCGGTCACCGCTCCGAGAATGGGGCCCGACGTCACCCGGGGGACGATGGCGAATCCGGAGAATACGAACACCTTCCCCGAACGAACCCCCGGCGTGCCGCTCGCATCGGGGGCGCCGACGCCGATGTCGGCCGCGCCATCGGCGTCGAAGTCCCCCACGGCCACGCTGTAGCCGAAATCATCTCCTGACTGGCTGACGTGACCGAGATCGCCCTCGCGCAGCAGGTCGGCCGCCTGGAGCGCGCCGGTGGTGCCGGCGAAAACGAAAACCGCTCCCGAATCGGCCGGGCCGGCCAGCGCGCTGCCGGGAGCCCCGACCACGAGGTCGTCGATCCCGTCGGCGTTGATGTCGCCGGCGGCGATCGACCAACCGAATCGCGCCGTCGCTTCGGCCGTTGCTCCCGAGGTCTCCTGGGTGACGCAACCACCCGGCACCAGTGCCGAGCCGACGCCCTGCAGCACGCAGACCGAGCCGGCGTCGGCCCCCGACCCCACCTGTCTGGCGGAGGACGACACCGCCAGATCGGACTGCCCGTCACCGTTGAAATCGCCCACGGTCAGGGCACCCCCGAATTGGTCGCCGGCCTCCACCGTCTGCCCGGCGGTCGACTCCGTGACCCAGGCGCCGAAGACGAGCCCGGCCGGCGATCCCGAAAGGATGAGCACCGCCCCCGATCCGGCCAGCCCTCCCGTCGGCTCGCCCGGCACGCCGACAGCGAGGTCGTCGAAGCCATCGCCGTTGAAATCGCCGACGGCCAGCGCGGCGGCGAAGCGGTCGCCGGTCTGGCTGACCTGCCCCACGCTCTCCTGCGTGACGGTGCTGCCGGCCGCCATGCCCGTGGAGGTGAACGGGATGATGGAGAGCGCGCCGGCGGAGGGAGCGGGGCCCAGCATCTCGCCCGGAGCGCCGATCGCCATGTCGTCGAAGCCGTTGCCGTCGAAATCTCCGGCCGCGATCGCCGATCCGAACCGATCGTTCGCCTCGCTCACGCCACCCGCCTGCTCCTGCCTCAAGATAGCCTGCCCGACCGGCTTGTCGAAACTGCCGTGGAACAGGTAAACGGCGCCCGCCTGGGGCTGGGCGTTGAACGGCTCGCCCGGCGCCCCGATGGCCAGGTCCGCCAGTTCGTTGGCGTCGAAATCGCCCGAACCGAGCGCCGCGCCGAACTGGTCTCCCGCGCTGTTGGTCCCCCCGGCCTCCGGCTCGGACAACAGGCCGAACCGCCCCTGGGTCAGGCTGCCACCCGATCCCTGGAACGCGAAAACGATTCCCGATTGAGGGTCGGTGCCGGGCGATTCCCCCGGGGCCCCGACGGCGAGATCGGGAATCCCGTCGGCATTGCAGTCCGCCGCGACCAACTGTTCTCCGAAGCGATCGCCGGCCTCGCTGGCGGCACCCGCCATGTCCTCTTCGGTGAGCGCGAGGCTGTCGAACAGGCGGACGATCGACGGGCCACTCCCCCCCACCCGGGTCACGGAGGTCAGCCCGAGCCCCAGCCATACGAAGACCAGGGCGGCTTTGCGAAGGGTCGCTTGATTCATCGGGGTGAACATCAACTGTCGGGGCCCGTTCTCGAAGTCAGGAATGTACGCCAGGGGCGGATGAAAGACAATTACGAAGACCAATGCAGATATAAAGAGGATACGCGCGACCGGTCACAACCTCGCCAGCCGACGCTCCAGATCCCGGACCAGCTCGCTCTCCAGGATCGATCGGCCGAGCCCCTCCGGCGCGCGCTCGGCAAAGTTCGACCGTGCCAATGGGGGTCAAGGCGGAAGCATTTACCTCCCGGTGACATTGTCAATTTTCTTTTACGCCGCACCGCTCAACGTTTACATCCCCTCGCCGTACCATCCGTGACAATGGCGACCAACCTCTGGACCGACACCGAAGCACTCCTGAGACTGGCCGACACGGCGCGCTCGACCGAGCACGGGTCGGAGGCCCGCATCTCCCCGGACGACGGTCTCGCCGATCTTCCCTCGGCACTCGGTTCCTTGGCGCAGTCCCTCGAGCTCGACGCGACCGAGCTGCCGGCGCATGTCGTCAGCGGCGACTTCTGGGACGCCTTCCCGCTCTCCGGCGACACCGTCGCGGTGGCGATCGCCGATATCTCCGGGAAGGGGGTGCCGGCCGGGGTGCTGCGCGCCTTCACCAGGTCGATGGTCCGCAACGTCTCGTTGTTCAGCGACTCCCCCGAGGATGTGCTCGACCGGGTCAACCGGATGCTTCTGGATGTGCGGCTCGAGGCCATGTACGTGACGCTCTTCCTGGGCTGGCTGCACCTCCCGAGCGGGCTGCTGCGTTACGCCAACGCCGCTCATCCCCGCCCCTTCCGCATCGGGGCGCGGGGCCGTCCGTCGCCGCTGGGCGAAGTGACCGGGCCCATCCTCGGAATTCTCGATGGCCTCGCCTTCGGGGGCGGCGAGCTCCAGCTCGCGATCGGCGACACCCTCGTCCTCTACACCGACGGGGTCACCGAATCGCGAGGGGCCGGCGGCCGGTTCCTCGGCACGCAGGGTCTGTCGGCGCTGCTGGAACGCCAGGCCAGGAGGTCGGTGACGGAATTGAACGCCGCCATCGCCGCGGCGGTCGATCGACACCAGGCGGGGCGGCGACATGACGACGCCACCATCCTGACCCTGCGCTGGAACGGCGGTACGGTTTCCTGAAAGGGCAACGGCCGCGCCGGGGAGGGCGGCGCGGCCGTCGGTGGGGGGCGCAGCGGGTGAGCGGCCGTTACGGCACGCCGTCCTGCTGCGTCGTTCTCGGGTAGAACGCTTCCTCGGATCTCGATGTCGTCATGCCGTCACTGACCTCCGCCCCAGACCAGGCTCGAGGCCTCGACCGATTGGCCGCCGCCCCAGACCAGGCTCAGGGCGTCGATCGATGGTCCGCCGCCCCAGACCAGCCCCGTCGCGGTGACCCGGTCGTTCTCCGTCGTCGCCTCGGTGCCGAGCCGCCGTCCGCCACCCCAGATAAGAGTCTGATCCCAGACCGAATTCCAGGAGCCGGCGAGCGGGAAGAAGGCCAGCGCGCCGTCGGCGCCGGGGACGGCGCGCGGCGACAGCGCCGATTCCGCCCGGGCCGTGGACGCCAGCGCGGCGGCGATGTCGAGGTAGCCCGCGCCGGTCTCGAACGGCATCAGATCGTCCTTGGCGGCGCTTGTCATGAGCCGTGCTTTCACCTCGGCCGGAGAGAGCGACATGTCCTGTTGGAGCAGGAGCGCCGCGGCGCCGGAAACCATCGGCGCCGCCATCGACGTCCCCGACAGGGTCATGTAGGCGCCGTCACCATCGCGCGGGACGGCCGTGCTGTACTCGCCGGTCCGCAGCACCAGCTCGTGGTGGTGGACATCCAGCCAGGAACCGGGGGCGCGCAGCGACACGATGAACGAGCCGGGGGCGACGAGATCGGGTTTCACGATCTGATCGACGAGCGTCGGCCCCTTGGCCGAATAGGGCGCCAGGATGTCGTCCTCGCGCGCCACGGTGCGGTGCGTGTCCATCGCGCCGACGGTGATGACGCTCGGATCGTTCCCCGGGCTCATGATGGTGCCGAAACCGCTGCCGGTCCGCCCGCCGTTCCCGGCCGCCACGACCACCACGACGCCGGACGCGACCAGGCCGCTGAGCGCACGGCAGAGCGGGTCGGTGGTGTATGACTCCTCGATCGGATGCCCGAGCGACAGGTTGACGATCCGGATGTTGCTGGAACGGCGGTGGAGCTGCACCCAGTCGATCGCCGCCAGGACATCGGAGGTCGTGCCGGTGCCGTCGGGCTGCAGGGCGCGCAGCGAGATGACGCGCGCGCCCGGCGCCACGCCGCGGAAGGTCCGGAAGGCGTCCGGCCCGCTGCTGTCAGCGCCGCTGCCGTTCAGGATGCCCGCGACGTGAGTGCCATGACCGAAGTAATCGGCCAGCCCCTTCTCGTGGCCGACGAACTCGACCTCGGTCACCTGCGCCGGGCCCTTGCCGCGATCCAGGTCGTCGTGATGCGCGACGCCGGTATCGATGAGCGCGATGCCGATCCCCCGGCCATCGAGGCCGCCCGGACCGGCCGGGGCGAGGTTGCCGCGCACCGCGCGGATGGCGACATCCATGAAGGCGTGGACCGGAAAGTCGTAGGAGATGCGATCCACGTCGGGATCGTCGGCCAGATCATTGATGGCGCCGGCCGGCACCAGGGCGGAGTAGCCATCGATCGCATTGTGCTTCGTCTTCAGCGTCCCCCCGCGGCCGCGCAGGCGGGCGAGGTGGAGATCGCTGACCGCACCCCGGGTCTGGACGACGACCGGGATCAGCGCGTCGGGGGCGGCGCCGTGCGCGCGCCGCTCGACGGCGTCCGAAACCCGCCCGGAGCGGCCGTTCTCGGCCAGCGCACTCGTCGCCGGTCCCATGCCCGTCAGGACCAGCGCTGCCAGGAAAGGAAGCAGCCGTCCCGCTGTCAACATCCCGTCGCGTCCCATCCGCTTCGCTTTGATGTCCATCGAGTGCCTCTCCCGCGCCAGCCCTGCACTTCCCATGCGTTGACGCCGGCATCCGGGAGAGCAAGGGCTCTGCCACGCACAGAATCGTCGCGGGCCGCCGCAACCCAGCGCCCCTCAAGGCTTTTGGCGCGCACAACGGATCGGTGATCGACCGGCCGCGCGGGGGGTCACTTGTCGACGATCTCCACACGGATTGGAGCCGCGGCTTCCCCCCGGCGTGGAGCTCCATGACCCGCAAGGGGTTGCCGGGCGGAGACCAACGCCCGACATGCCGTGTCCAAGGTCGCGTCACAACACCTCCCCATCGGCCGCCCCGGGGGCCTGCGCGAGGGCGGCGGCCCGCGGGCCGGCGCCGACCCGGCGCCCGATGTGACGGATGACGCGGCAGGACCTATATTCCGGGCGCGAACGGGAGACGTGCGGCCGGATGGATCTGAACAACTTCAAGGGAATGGTCAGGAACCTCACCCAGAGCGGGGAGGAGCGCGCCGTGGCGCGCGCGCTGCAGCACTATGCCAAGGGGCAGCTCGACCGCGCCGTCGCGGTGCTCAAGGAAGCGCAGGCGAAGTCCCCCGAGGATCCCGCCGTGCTGTTCGAGCTGGGGCGCATGCAGACGCTCGCCCAGCATCCGCTCGAAGGGTCCGACGCGTTCCGATCCATCCTGCGCCGCGATCCGCACGCGCTGCAGAAGGTCAACGAGGCGATCGAGGAGCTGAAGGCCCGGCATGCCCCGGGCGGGGTGCTCTACGACGCGGTCGCCGAGCACTACCTCCGCCACGACAACGTGCCCCAGGCCCTCATGGCCCTCGAACGGATGAAGGCCGACGAGCTGCGCGTCGTGCTGCCACGATATGCCGCCAAGTGGGAGCAGGCCCGCAAGAGCGCGCCGAACGCCAAGCTCACCAGGACGGCCCTCCTGCCGGCCTACCATCTGGCGCTGCTGCACGAGACGATGCGCGAGCACGACCGCGCCGTGGCGATCTACCGCGACCTCCACCGGACGAACCAGGATGAAATACCGCGCATCCTGCCGCGGCTCGAGGCCCTGGCGGCGCGCGACTACCAGAATGCCGAGCTGCGACTCGAAGTGGCGGCCATGCTCCTCGGCGCCGGCCGCAAGGACGACGCGGTGCGGCAGTTCACGCTCGCTCTCGAGACCAATCCGCGCGCCGGATCCGCGGTGGCCGATCGCATCGCGGAGCGCCTCCGAACCGACGGCGATCATCCCGAGCTGCGCTGGATCCTGGTCATGGCCCTCCTGCGCACGGCGCAGGAAGCGGCGGCCATCGAGGCGATGCGGCCGCTGGTGCAGGCCGGCGCCCACCTCGACGACGTCATCGGCGCCCTGCAGCCCCTGGCGGCGAGGGAACAGGGCGTGCCGGCCAGGCACCTCCTGGCGGGAGCGTTCGCCCGGCGGGGACAGCCGCACCAGGCGCTCGGCCCCCTGCTGCAGATCGCCGAGGAAGCCGGACTGCGCTCGATCTCCGAGGCGCTCCAGTCGCTGGCCGCCGCGCACCCCGACATCGCCCGCCTGCAACAGCTCCTGGCCGACGTGCACCTCGAAGAGGGTCGCGCCGCTGAGGCGATCGCGGCGCTGGGACGCGCTCGCGAGCTGGCGCCGAAGGAGGCGGCCACCCTCATTCCCCGGCTCACCCGCGCCCTGGAGATCGACGTCGCCTCGGGCCCGGCGCACCTGATGCTCGCCGACCTGCACCAGCAGGGGGGCGACCCGGAGCGCGCCGTGGTCCTCCTGCGACACCTGGTGCGCGCGGATCCTTCGTCCGCGGCAACGGCTCTCGATCGCCTGACCGTCGCTGCCGCCGAGGGAGCCGTGCCGCGCGCCAACATCGGCGCCGCCGAGGCCTGCCTCGCCCTGGATCGGTTCCCCGCCGCCCTGGCGCACCTGGAAGTCCTGGCCGCGTCGCATGCGGCGATGAGCGCCGAATTTCTGCATCCTCTGGGGGAGCTGATCGCCCGGGCGCCGGATCTGGCGCCGCGCGTGATCCTCCTGCTCGAAGGGCTCGAGGCGCGCTCGCCGCTGCCGGTGGCGGTCCACTTCGCGCGCGGCGAGGCGCTGTATCAGGCCGGCCAGCTGGCCGCCGCGGCCGTGTCGTTCCGCGAGGTGCTGCAGTCGGCGCCGGAGCGCGTCGCCGAGGTGCGTGCGGCGCTGGAGCGCTTCGATCGCGCCCTTCCCGCCGCCGCCGAGGCGCGTTACCTGCTCGCGACCATTTACCTCGACCAGCGCGATCACGACGCCGCGCTCCGCGAGCTGATGCGCCCCGGCCCGACCAACGCGACGCTCCTGACGCGTGTGCTGCGCAAGTACGAGGAGATCCTGGCGACGGCTCCCCAGGATCTGGCGGCCCGCGCCGGCCTCCTCCAGGCGCTGTTCGCCGCGCGCCAGTTCGATCGGGTGATCGAGATCGGGCGCGATACTCTGAAGATCCGTGACGATCAGACGACCGCCCGCGTGTCGCTCACGATGGCCGACGCGCTGAGCGAAAAGGGCGACAGCGACGGCGCCGTGCGGCGGTACTTCACCGCCTACCGTCGCGACCCGGGGCTCGCGGCCGAGACCATCGATCGGCTGCGCCGGTTCCTCGACCTGGAGGGGAAGCACCCGTTCGCCTGCCTCGTCCTGGGAAAGATCCTGGCCCAGGAAGCACGCTCCGCCGAGGCGGTCGAGATCCTGCACGCGGCGTGCGAGGCCGATCCGCAGCTGCGCGACGCGGTGATCCTCGAGCTCGAAGGGCTCCTGCGCACCTGCCCCGCCGACGCGCGTCCGGGCCTCGAGCTGATTGCCCTGCTGCTGGCCTCGGGACAGACGGCGCGCGCCGTGCAGACGATCTCCATGCAGCTCGACAGCCATCCCGATTCGGCCCAGCGCCTGGCCACGCACCTCGACGAGATCCTGCAGGCCGAGCCGACGCACCCGCTGGCGCAGTATGAGCAGGGTCGCGCGCTGCAGAAGCTGGCGGCGCACGGCCGCAGCGCCGAGCGTTACCGCTCCGCCGCGCGGCTGGACCAGGCCCTCGCCACCATGGCGCTGCGCCGCCTCCAGGAGATCCTGATCGCCGATCCGGCGTGCACCGCCGCGTGCCTGGCAAGCGCCGACATCCAGGCGTCGCGCGGGCATCCGTTGCAGGCGGCCAAGCGGCTCGCCGAGGCGATCGCCCGCGCCCCGCGCGAGGCAGGCTCGCTGCTGACCCGGCTCGAGGAGCTGTACCAGGAGCACCGTTCCCAGGGTGAGATGGCCCTGCTGTTCGCGGAGGCCTGCCTGCAAAGCGGGCAGCACGATCGCGCCGCGCGCGCCTACGGCGACGCCGCCGGCATCGACCCGGCGCATTGCGAGCCGGCGCTCATGGGGCTGGATGCGATCATCAGCGCCAACCCGCACCTGGCGGACGGGTACCTGATCCGTGCCCGGACGCGGCTGCGCGCGGCGCGCGGCGAGGCGGCGCTGGCCGATTTCGCCGAGACGGCGCGCCTGGCTCCGCGGCTGATGCCGGCCGTGATCAAGGATGTGGAAGCCCTCTCGCAGGAGCGCGGCGACTGGGCGGCCTGCACCCTCCTCCTCGCCGACCTGTTGACCGCCGCCGATCGTCCGGCCGACGCGGAGCGCCTTCTCACCCGGAAGATCGCCGACACCCAGAAGGGTGAGCCGCGCCTCCGGATGCTGCTGCGCCTGGCGCGCTGCGCCTCGCAGCGCCAGGATGAGGCCGCGGCCAGGAAGCACCTGGAGGAAGCGGCCTCCATGTCGACCGACCGCGCGGCGTTCCTCGCGAGCGTGCACGAGCTGCAGCTCGGGATGTTGCGCCGGCGCGTGGCCCTGTTGAGCGCCCGGGTGGAGTCCGGTCCGCCGCGTGCCGAGGATCTCAACGCCCTGGTGCTGGCCAGCCTCGACCTCGGGGACCTGGACGGCGCCGCGCGCCGGCTCGAAACGCACGGCAAGGGCTGCCTCGACCTGTCCGCCGCGCGCCGCCTCCAGGCCGCCATCGCGTTGCGGCGCGGCGACTTCCCGCGCGCCTCCGATCTGCTTCGCGGGCTCGGACCGAGCCCGCTCCTGGCGTATGGCGCGCTGCGCGCCGGGGAATACGCCCTGGCCGTCGAAACCCTCGAGGGGCTTCTGGCACGGGATGCCGACCCGCGCACGCGGAGGCTCCTGGAACGGACTTATCGCGACATGGTCGCAGCCGATCTGCTGGGCGGAAGCCGCCGCCTGCAGGCCGAGACCTCCCTGACCTTCGGCGAAGGAGCCGCCGCGTGACCACTACCATCTGCCCGATGCTGTCCGCCCTCAAGCCGATCGACGAGAAGGGTCAACCGGTCAACCGCGAATGCATCTACGAACAGTGCCGGTTCTTCAATCTCGACCAGAAGGACTGCAATCTCATGATCGGCCACCGCACCGTCGAGCGGCTGGAGACCGGCCTGCGCCTGGGCCCCGACATCCAGGCCGCGGTGCTGCAGGCCGGACAGGCCGCCGATCGCGTCGGTTCGCTGGAATCGACCGTCAACGGACTGGGCGCGGCGCTGGCCCGCCTCGAGACGCAGATCGCCGCGATCATCGAGGTGCAGCAGAAGGTGGCCGACCGCCTGCTGGAGGAGATGTCGCTCCTTCTGGCCCGGACGCAGAAGAACGACCAGTCGATCGCCGCCTTCACGACGCGCCTCGAAAACGCCGAGACGACCACCCGCGATGTCCTCGAGGCGCTGCGCACCCAGAGGCTGAAGGATCAGGCGATCCTCCAGGAGAAGCGGCACGACGAGTCCGTGGCCTGCAACAATCGCGGCGTGGCCCTCTATTACCGGGGCGCCTTCGAGGCGGCGCGCGACGCGTTCCTGAAGGCGCTCGAGCTCCAGCCGGAATATGCGGAGGCGTTCAACAACCTGGGGCTGGTCTACTCGCGCCTCGGCAACGAGAGCGAGGCCATCGAGGCCTTCCGGAAGGCGCTCGAAGCCGATCCGAAGATGGGCGAGGCGTACAACAACCTCGGGTTCCTGTATCACACGTCGTCGCAGTTCGATCGCGCGGCGCAGATGTTCGGCCAGGCCATCGAGAACGCCGGCGACTCCGCCGTGGCCTACACCAACCTGGGCAACACTTATTACGCCATGCGCCAGAGCGAAAAAGCGGTCGCCGCCTGGACCCGGGCGGTCGAGCTCGACCCGATGAACGAAAGCGCCCGGCGCGGCCTGCGGATGTTCCAGCAGGACGGGACGGTCAACTGACCATGAGCGAACCGGACCGGAAAGCCGGAAAGCCCGCGGTCGATCTCTACACGCGGCTCGAAGCCGAGGTGCGCACCCCGAAACAACCGCTCCTTCTCGATGCGTTCCTGCCGCCGCCCGCCGCGATCCCTTCGGCGTTCGTCCCGGTCCGGCCGGCCAGCGTGCCGGAGGAGGCGTCCGCCGGCGCTCTCCCGGGGGAAGCCGGCTCCACCATCTCGCAGGTCCTGCGCCGGCTGGCGCCCGATGAGGGCCCGTCGGAGGAACCGCCCGATCCGCCGAAGCGTCGCAAGCCGGTGCGGCGGACGGAGGAGCGGCAGAAGTCGCTCGAGGAGGAGATCGCCGAGTTCATGAGCCGCGACAACTCCGCCCTCGCTCCGGATCGCGACCCGAACTAGGGGCCTGTCCGGGTATCATTCCGCCGTGCCGGTTCCGCGCACGGTCGAGATCCACCACGACTTCCAGGTGCTCGAAGAGCGCCTGGCGGAGTTGATCCGGGAGGCGCTGGCGACGCCGTCGCCGGGCGATCCGCCCGGCCCCTCCCTCCCGGCCGTCCTGGTCATCGCCCCCACGCAGCGGCTCCTCGCCCACCTCCAGGTGACCCTCGCGGCGCGCCTGCCGGCGCTGGTGAATGTCCGATTCCTGCACCACGACGCCCTGGCCCGCGCGGTGGCGGACCATGCCGGGCTGAGCCGGTCGCGAAGCCTGGGCGCCGCAGCGACCGAGGCTCTGGTGGAAAGGGTGGCGCTGGCGCACGGAGGGGCGGTGACCGAGTTCGCCCGCTCCCGCCCCGGCAGCGTCGCCGCCCTGGCGCGGACGCTCGACGATCTGCGGGAAGCGGGGATCGATCCGGACGAGGCCCTGCGCACCCCCGGGCTTTCCCAGGAAGGCCGGGAGACCCTGCGCCTTTATGCAGGCTACTGCACCGCCCTCCAACGGCTCGCGCGCCAGGGATTCCGGGATCGCGCCGGATTCTGCGCCGCGGCGGCGCCGCATGTCGGCGACTACGCACGGCAGTTCCAGCGCGTCATCCATTACGGCGCCTACGAGCTCATCGGGGTGAACGTCGACCTGATGCGATCGGTGGAGTCCTCGGGGCGTCCGGTGTTCTACCTCGCACCGGGGCATCCCGGATCGCCGGCCTTCGAGTACGGGCGGCGCTTCTGGGACACGATCATGGAGGCCGAGCCCCGGCCCTGCCCGGGCCAAAGCCCCGGTCGCCGCCTCCTGGCCGATCGTCTTCCGGATCTCTACGCCGAAGGAGTGCCCGGCGATCCCCTGCCGGCGGTCGAGCTCTTCCACGCGCAGGGGGCGCAGGCCGAGCTGCGCGAGGTGTCGCTGCGGATCGTCCGGCACCACAGGGATCACGGCACGAGCCTGTCGCAGATTGCGGTCGTCGCCCGCACTCTCGAGCCCTATGCGGCCCATCTGGAATCGATCTTCGGCGAGCATGGCCTCCCCTTCGTGACCACCGCCGCGTTGAGCGCGATGCGACAGCCGCGCGTGCAGGCCGCCCTGTGGCTCCTGCGCTGCCTGCTCAACGACCACCCGACGGGCGCGCTCTTCGATCTGCTGCGCGGGGGGCTGCTGCGGATCGACGCCGCGATCCTGGCCGGGGCCCGGGCCTGCGAGCCGATCAGCCGCGATCTGCGGGCGGCGGGAGGCTTCGATTTCTGGACTCGGCGGCTGCCGGAATGGGTGGCCGCCGCGCCCCCCTTTCTCCGGGAAGACGCCAACGACCCTGAACGCCAGGCCGCCCGGTCGGAGCAGGAGGAACGGATTGCCGCGTCACGCCACCTTTCGGGCCTGGTGGCGGGGCTTCAGGAAGAAGCCGGGCGCCTGGCGCGGGCGCGCGACTGGTCCGGCTGGACCCAGGCCCTCCTCGACATTCTGTCGCGCCGGATCGACGGATTCGCCGGCGACACGGCCGATTCCGATCCCGGCGTGCGCGCCGTCCTGTCGGCCCTCGACGAGATGAGCGCGCTCGACGCGGCGGCGATTCCCTTTGTGTCCGGGACGGCTCTCCCCATGTTGGAACGGGCCCTGGCGGGAGCCCGTCCCCCGATCGGGTCGGTCGCGGCGGACGGCCGCCCCGCGGAGGGAGACGAAGGAGGGCTTCGGGTCCTCGATGCCCCGCAGGCGCGGGGGTTGTCCTTCGAGGCCGTCTTCGCCATCGGCATGAACTCCGACCTCTTCCCAAGACCGGCGCAGGAGGATCCGTTCCTTCCGGACCCGGACCGCCGCCGGCTGCGCGAAGCATCGCGGCGCCCCATCGGCGTCTCCGCCGAGTCGCGGGACGAGGAGCACCTGATGCTGGCGCTCCTGCTCGGCGCGGCGCGGAGGCATCTCACCGTCTCCTGGCAGCGCGCCGATCAGGACGGGAAGGCGCGCTCCCCGAGCCTGGCCCTGCGCGAGCTGGCCCGCATCGCGCTTGGCACCGGAGATCTCGGCAGCATCGAGAAGCGGGCGGAGCGGATCCCGGCGCATCCGGCGGAGCAGGGGTGCAGCGCCGCGCTCCGGCACGGCCTGCTTTCCCCCTCCGACGCCGGCATCACCCTCACGCTCCTGGCGCGATCGCCGGCGGCGCTTCTCGCCAGGATCGACAGGGCCGACCCGGGCGGGCTGTTCGGAGACCCTGCCCTGCTGCGGCCTGGCCTGGCGTTCCTGAACACCATCGAGGCGGGGCCGGGAGCGCCGCACGCGTTCGACGCCATGACCGGCTTGCCCGTCGATCCGCGGGCGATCGGATCCCCCTCCCGCCTGGAGGCGCTCGGCGCCTGCCCGCAGAACTTTTTCTTCCGGCACGTCCTGCATGTCGACGAGTGGAGCGACCCTGCCGAGGAGCACGACATCGAGTCGCGCGAGCTCGGCATCGCGGCGCACGCCGTTCTGCGCGACGTCTACTCCGCGCTCATCGAAGAGGGGCGGCTCGCGGCCGGTCGAACCGCGCAGGCGGTCGATCGCGCCATTGAGCTGTTGCCCGCGGCGTGGAAGCGGCGCACCGGGTCGATCGCCGCCCGTCTGCGTCCTCTCTACACCGGGCTCTTCGACCTGGTCGCCGCGCAGTGGATCGCGGCGCTGCGGCGGTTCCTGGAAGATGACCTGACGAACCTGAAGGAGCGCGGGCTGTCGGTCGACAAAGTGGAAGAGGCCGTATGCGCCGAGCTTCTGCTGGCGGCCGGAGCGCCGCCGCTCGTCTTGAATGGCCGCTTCGACCGGGTCTCCTCGAGCCCCGAGGGCGGCCTGCTGATCGCCGACTACAAGACCTCGGGGAAACTCGCGGACCATGTCGATCCCAGGCTGGCGCTCAAGGGGAGCCGGATCCAGATGGCCCTTTATGCCCTGATGGCGGAGCGCCCCGGCCCCGGCTCGGCGAGGCGCCCGGCCGAAGCCGAGGTGATCGGCGTCGGCCCGCTGTTCGCAGCCGAAAGGCCCGGGGCGCGGGCCGCGAGCCGGGCCCTCCTGCAGGCCGGGAAACTGGCGGACGCGCGGGAGGGGTTTCTCGAAACGCTTCAGATATTGCGCCGGCTGGCCGACACCGGGCGCTACCCGTTCAACGCGGCGAGCCGTGTCTGCGTCTACTGTCCCTACCAGCGCGCCTGCCGGCGCGACCATGCTCCGAGCCAGGAGCGGCTGGCGGCGGATCCGGCTTTGCGCGATTACCACCTGGTGCAGCGCAAGAACACCAGGCGGCCGACACTCTCCGCGGTGCCGGAAGCCATCGATGACGAGGGAGAGGAATGACCGGCAGGAAGTTGGCCGCACCCCTCCCCGACGCGGACGCCCGCCGCACCGCCACCTCCGAGTTCGAAACCAATCTCGTGGTGACGGCCGGGGCGGGCACCGGCAAGACGGCGCTCCTCGTCGAGCGCACGCTGAACCTCATCGGCAGCGGCCGGGCGCGCATCGAGGAGCTGGCGCTCGTCACCTTCACCGAGAAGGCGGCGGCGGAGCTGCGCCAGAGGCTGGCGCGCGGCCTTGATGACCTGATGCGGCGCGCGGCCGAAGAAACCCGCCATGCGGATCTCGATCCGAGGATGGACGCCGACCGGGCCTGGGGCTGGCTGCTCGCGCGCAACGTGCCGCGCAAGGACGCCGGCGATCGGGCCCTGGCGGCGCTGCGGAATCTCGACGGGGCCATGGTCAGCACCATCCACGCGTTCTGCGCCGGCATCCTGCGCCGCTACCCGCGCGAAGCCGGGGTCGATCCGCGGTTCACCATCGACGAGGGACCAGCGGCCGATCGCATCGCCCGGAACGGATGGGGGCAGGCGCTGCACGAGGAGCTGGATCCCGCCTCGCCGCGGCTGCCGATCTGGTCCCGCGCGCTGGCAGCCGGCCAGGCCCTCTCGGAGATCCGCGATCTCGCCGACACTCTCGCCGATTTCAAGTTTCCCGACCGCGCTCTCGTGGCGCCGGTCCCGACACCGATCGGCGAGCTGCTCGGGGAGGAGGTCCGGGCCCGTCTCGCCGCGGTGAACGCGGTGCTGCGCGCCGCCACCGGGCTGGCCCCCGCCATGCAGCGGCGCCTCGAGACCACCTCGACGCTCCTCGAGGGATGGCTTTCGGTCGGTCCGGAGATCCTGCGCGCGGCCGACCCGTCGACCATCGAGGTCCTCGAGAAGAAGGTCGGCGCCGTCGGCGTCAGGATGCAGGGCGCCCAACCGGAGCAGGTGCACGATGCCGCCGTCCGCTCCAGCGATCTCCTCCGCCGGCTGACGCGCATCGACGAGGAAGCGACCGCTGCCGTGATCGAGGTCGCGGCGCCCCTCGCGGCCCACCACCGGGATGAGCTGCTCGCGCAGGGGTTCATTTCCTTCGCGGGGCTGCTGCGCCGGACACGCGATCTGCTCGCCGGCAACCCGCCGGTCCGCCGGGCTCTCGCACAACGCACGCCTTACCTGCTGGTGGACGAGTTCCAGGACACCGATCCGCTGCAGTACGAGATTCTCTTCTTCATCGCCGAGACCGAGGCTGCCGCGGCATCGGATGCCTACCGGACACGGCTGCGGCCGGGGAGCCTGTTCATCGTCGGCGATCCCAAGCAGTCGATCTACCGCTTCCGCGGCGCCGACATCGCCGCCTACCGCCGCGCCGTCTCCCACCTGATCGAGGGCGGGGCGCGGGAATTGACCCTCGCGGCATCGTTCCGCAGCCCCGCCACCCTGGTCGACCCGGTCAATCGATTGTTCGACGGCTGGATCGGCCGCGGCGCGGAGTGGGCCGGCGATCATGAGCCGCCCTACCGTCCGATCATCTCGGCGCTTCCCCCACGGCCCCACGACGGTCCGCGGGTGGAGATCTGGTCGGTCGACGCACCGGGAAACGCCGCGGAAAGGCGCGCCGGCGAGGCACTGGCCATCGCCGCCTTCGTCGCGGAGGAGGCGGAGCGGCGGGGACGCGCCGGCATCGAGCCGAGATACCGGGCGATGGCGCTCCTGTTCCGCGCCCTCACCCACGTCGGGCTTTACACGCGGGCGCTGCGCGGCGCCGGCGTCCCGTTCGTGGTCGAGGGGGGCAAGGATTTCTACTCGCGGACCGAGATCGGCGATCTGCTTTCGTTCCTGCGCGCCATCGCCAACCCCTATGACGGCCCGGCGATTCTCGCGGTCGCACGCTCGCCCCTGGGCGCGGTGCCCGATCTCGAGCTCGCGCGCTATGCCGCAATCGGCGGCCGGCTGGACCGCTTCGAGCGCGTCCCGATCGACCCCGCCGCCTTCCCGAACCTCGATCGCCTCTTCCGGGTCCTGGCGGAGTTTCGCGTCCGGGTTCGCGACCTGCCGCCCGATCGGATCGTCCGGGAGGCAACCCTCAACCCCCCGATCCAGCTCCTGCACGCCTCGACCTGGGAAGGGGCGCAGCGGGTGGCCAACCTGCGCAAGCTCGTGGCGCTCACCCAGAAACAGGCGCGC
>JAYUCR010000036.1:0-2591 GCA_043740165.1 Acidobacteriota bacterium
ATCGGCCCCGAGACCGGCGAGTCGGCGCAATTCGAGCTGGAGGCCACGCACGACCCCTTTGCCCCGTTCGATCTCGCCGGCTTCACCGCCGAGGCCGTCGGCCGGACGGTGGTGCTGCAATGGACCACCGCTTCCGAAAAGGGAATGGTGGGATGGAACCTCTACCGATCGGACCGCCCGAACGGACCGTTCGCCCGCATCAACACCGTGGCTCTCCCGGCCTACGGGGACGGGTCCAGCGACACCGGATACCTCTTCGTCGATGAAGGGGCCACCCCCGGCCGCCGCTACTACTACCTGGTGGAAGGGGTGACCGCGGCCGGACTGGTGGAACGCTCGCACCTGGCCAGCGCCCGGATCAGTTCCCGCTAGGAGCCTGCTGTCCGGCGCCTTCCTGGAGCGTCACCCCGCGATCGATTCCCGGAACCTCGAACGCTTCCCACCCGCCACGCTTCCCCGGCCATCGCACCCGCAGGCGGTCCACCGTGGTCCCATCACCCAGGCCGAAATGCATCCGGCGATCGGCCTGGGACAGGTAGGACGATGCCGTGCGCGCTTCGCGCCACTGAAGCTTTCCGCCTGACTCCAGCACCACCAGGGCGCCGATCGCGTCGCGGTTCGGGGCCCGGCCGGAGAGCGTCATGGTCAGCCAGTGGCCCGCGCCGCGTCGCTCGTTCCGGAGCAGGATTGCGGGGCGATCGTTCTGCGACACGACGATGTCCTCGTCCCCGTCGTCGTCGACATCGAAGCGCACCGCTCCCCGGCCGACCAGGCGCCGCGCCAGGGCCCCCTCGGCCTTCGGAACGTCGAGCCGGCCGTTGCCGCGATTGCGGTACAGGAGCGGCGCCTGCTCGAAGGTGATCGTGTCGCTGTACAACCCGATGTTGTCGATGATGTGACCGTTGGCCACGAACAGGTCGAGATCGCCGTCGTTGTCGGGGTCGAAGAAGAGCGCGCCGAAACCGACGGACAGGAGCGACGGAGGCCCGATGCCGGAGGAGAACGTGGTGTTCGAAAAGGTGCCGTCCCCCTCATTCCGATACAGCTCGTTGGTCTCCTCCGACAGGTTGGTGACCACCAGATCGGGCCGGCCGTCGCCGTCATAGTCGGCCATGTCGACGCCCATGCCGGCCTGCGGCGCCCCGTCCTCCGACAGCGCCACTCCGGCTCCTTCACCTTCCTCGTCGAACGTACCGTCGCCGTGGTTGCGCCACAGGAAGTTCGGCGTGTCGTCGTTGGCGACATAAAGATCCTCGTCGCCGTCGCCGTCGAGGTCTCCCGCCACGACACCCAGCCCCTTGCCGGTCCGGTCGACCACGCCGGACCGTTCCGAGACATCCTCGAAGGTGCCGGCGCCGCGGTTGCGGTAGAGGCGATCCGGAGCGCTGTCGAAGTTCTTGGGGTGGCAGACGGTGCGGTAACCGGGGCGGTTCTCGCCGCAGTAGAGGGTGTTCGCGAGATCGTAAATGACGTAGTTGGCGACGTAAAGATCGAGGTCGCCGTCGCCGTCGGCGTCGAACAACGTCGCGCTGGCCCCCCAGCCGCCGCCCGCGAGGCCGGCCTTCGCCGTCGCGTCGTGAAAGGCACCGTGGCCGTCGTTGACGAACAGCACGTTGCGCCCGAACCCGGTGACGTAGAGATCGCGATCGCCGTCGCCGTCGATGTCGCCGGCGACGCATCCCATGCCGTAATGGTCCGGATCGGCCAGCCCTGCAGCCCCTGGCACCGCCTCGAATCGGCCGGATCCCAGGTTCCGGAACAATGCGGCCCGCGGCGGTGGCCCCTCGGCGTGATACCCGGGGAGCCCGCCGCTCTGCACGAAGTAGATATCCTGGAGGCCATCGTTGTCGTAGTCGAAAACACAAACACCGGCGCCGAGCGTTTCCATCATGTACTTCTGCCCGATGGCGCCGTTGACATGCTTGAAGACGAGCCCCGCGGCCGCGGCCGCCTCCTCGAACGGGATGAAGACATCCCCGGCGGGCGGAGGCGTGGCCGCCGGCGCCTCCGAAGCCGGCGGTCGTGCCGGGACGGGCGACTCCTTCCGCCCGCAGGCCAGCAAGGCGATCGCCAGGGCAGGGAGCATCAGCGAGGAGGCGGCCGCGCGCCGGCCTCCGGGTCGCCGCCGCAGGGCCTCGATCGTCATGGCAGCTCCTTCCCGGAGGGATCGACGAATTCCATCGCCCCCCCCTGCGAGCGCGCCCGCAGCGCTTCGAATTGCCGCGTTTCGGCGCGCGACGCCTCGGTCTCGCCGCGCGCCATCAGGACGCCGGCCAGCACATAGTGCGGGAGCGGAAACTCGGGATTGAGCGCGATCGCCTGGCGGAGTGCACTCACCGAGGCGTCGAGATGGTTCTGCAGCGCCTCGAGCCGTCCCATCTCGGTCAGCGCCCGCTCGCTGCGCGGCTGCAGACGGAGGCTGTGGGCCAGGGAGGCGCGCGCCTCCTCCAGGTGGCCCTGCGCCAGGAGCGCCGAACCGATGTACAGGTGCACCTGGGGATCCTCGGGGTCCTCCCGCGCGATGATGCCGAACTCCTGCAGCGCCGTGGTGTAATCCTCGTGATTGAACGCCTCGACCCCCTTCATCCGGT
>JAYUCR010000037.1:0-6290 GCA_043740165.1 Acidobacteriota bacterium
GCGCACGATCTGTTCGTCCAGCTGGAGGCGGGATGGAGCCTGCCGCTGGCGGCGAACAAGGCGGTGCGCCTCTCGGCCGCGCTGCGGGGCGCACCCGCCGTCGGCCCGGTCGCCTACCCGCATCGTCTCTCCGCGTCGGAGATCCCGATGGCGCCGCTGTCGCATCACAACCTGGACTCCACCCACATCTCCGACGACGTGCTGAGCGCCGGGCTGGATATTGCGCGGGTGAGCGTCGAGGGTTCGTGGTTCCACGGCGCGGAGCCGGACGAGAACCGCTGGGACCTGGACCAGGGGAAGCTCGATTCGTATGCCGGGCGGGTGACGGTGCGGGTCCTTCCGGAGGTGAGCTTCCAGGTCTCCGCCTGCCGCCGCACCGACCCCGAAGCTCTCGAGGACGGAAACCAGACGCGGGTGACCGCCTCGGTCGCCTACGAGAAGCCGACCGCGGACGGGTTCGTCGCGGCGCTCCTGGCGTCGGGCAAGAACGAGACGCAGGAGGGCGACGAGTGGGGGCATCTGCTGGAAGCGACCTGGCGCTTCCGGCAGCGGCATTTCACCTACGCGCGGATCGAGCGGGTCGATCGCGACACGACCGAGCTGACGACCAAGCAGCAGAGGCCGCCGGGGGTCGAGCCCGACCGGACCGTGGTGGAAGAGCTGACCATGGGCTATGCCTGCGACCTGCCGCTCCTGCACGAAGGCGAAACCGCGATCGGCGCCGCGGCCGCCGTGTACCATTACGCCGCCGAGCTCGACCCGGTCTATGGCGATCACCCGATTTCGTTCTGGGCTTACCTGCGCCTGCGGTTCGGATCCCCGGGCGGGCACGCGCATCATCATTGAGAGGGGGGGACGATGAGAATGCCACGGACCGTCTGCGCCGGGCTTGCGGCGCTCGTGATGCTGGCGGCGGCCCCGACGCGCGACGTGGCGCCCGCGGGGGGCGCGGAGCCGGTCGATCTCGACCTCGTGCACCGGATCAAGGAAGAGGCGTTCGAGCGATCCCAGGTGATGGACCACCTGTTCGCGCTGACCGACGTCAACGGGCCGCGCCTCACCGGCTCGCCCGGCTTCCGCGCCGCGGCCGACTGGGCGGTCGGGCGCCTGAAGGGCTGGAAACTGGCCGATCCGCGCCTCGAGCCCTGGGGTCCGTTCGGCCACGGCTGGTCGGTGACCAAATTCTCCTGCTCCCTCGTCGCCCCGAGCTACGCCGCGCTGCATGCCGTGCCGCGCGCCTTCTGCGCCGGCACCGGCGGACCGATCGAAGGAGAGGTGATCGCGGCGCCCGTGTTCGGTGAGACGGAGGAGGAGGGGATCCGTTTCAATCTCAAACGCCTGGCGGCGCGGGTCGACGAGTACGCGGCGCAACAGAAGGGCAAGCTGCGCGGTCGATTCGTGATGATCGATCCGGCGCGCAAGCTGGCCGTTCCGATGGAGCCTCCGGCGGAGCGACTGACCGACGCGCAGCTGGAAAATCTCATGCAGGCCCCCGATCCGATGGCGATCCCCCCCTTCACCTGGCCGCTCGATTCCCTGCCCGCCGACAGGAAGGAACGCGAGGCTTTCACCGCAACGATCCCGGGGGAGGTGACGTCCGACTTCAACATGCGGCGCCTCGCCCTCTTCGACCGCCTGAACGCGTTCCTGCGCGACGAAGGGGTGCTCGGGGTCCTGACTTCCGACCGGCGCGGCAGCGGCGGGATCGTCTTTGCGGAGCGCGCTGGCGGCTGGGCGCTGAAAACACCCCCGGCACCGCCGACCGTCGTGCTGGTCTCCGAGGCGTACAACCGGATCAACCGGCTCCTGGAGCACGACGTGCCGGTGAAGATCGCGATGGATCTGGAGACGCGCATCGACGACAGCTCGCCCGACGGCGTCAACGTCATCGCCGAGATCCCCGGTGGCCGCAGGCGGGACGAGGTGGTCATGCTCGGGGCGCACCTCGACTCGTGGCACGGCGGCACCGGCGCCACCGACAATGCGGCCGGCTGCGCCGTCGCGCTCGAGGCGGTCCGGATCATCAAGGCCCTCGGCATCACACCGGGTCGCACCGTGCGACTGGCCCTCTGGAGCGGCGAGGAGCAGGGGCTGCTCGGTTCGCGCGGTTACGTCCGCAACCACTTCGGCGATCCGATCACCATGAAGCTGCTCCCGGAGCACGCGCGGCTGTCGGGGTATTTCAATCTCGACAACGGCACCGGCCGGGTCCGCGGCGTCTACCTCCAGGGGAATGACGCCATGCGGCCGATCTTCACGGCGTGGCTCGAGCCGTTCCGGGACCTGGGCGTCACCACCGTCACCATCCGCAACACCTTCGGCACCGACCACAAATCGTTCGACGCGGTCGGGCTCCCGGGGTTCCAGTTCATCCAGGACCCGATCGACTACGAGAGCCGCACGCATCATTCCGACCTGGACGTCGCCGACCGCATCCAGCCGGGCGATCTGATGCAGGCCTCGGCGGTCATGGCCGCGTGCGTGCTGGACGCCGCGAACCGCCCCGCGATGCTGCCGCGCAAGCCGCTCCCGAAGCCGCTGCCGCCGAAACGGGACGAAGCCGCCAGGCCCTGACGGGCGCGGCGTGGTGCGGCGCTAGATCCGCGCGTCGCGGGAAGTCAGAGGGTCAAACTGACCCTCCATCGGCTCGGCTCAGCAGAACCACGGCTCGGTGAGCCGTGGAGCCCTTCCCTTGTCGCGCCGCGCCAGGGGAGGCCGGCGCCGGGTCGTCACCGGCATCCCTGCCATCTCCTCCGTGGCCGAGGCGAGACGCGCGAAGGTGATCACCGGATCCTCGGCGCTCTCCGCCGCCCGTTCCGCGATCGCCGAGGCCTCGCGCTGCAGCCGGTCCATGCGCGGGTCGGGGTGCGTCCAGAGCCAGGTGAAGCGGTCCTCGTCGAGTGCTTTGCGGTGCGGCAGGAAGTCGGGGTGCTCCGCCAGCAGGGACCCCGGCGGCACCAGGAGGCGGATCGACATCTGCACGGGGTCGACCTGGTCCTCCAGCTCGCGGCTCACGATGAGATCGAGGAGCGCGCGGTGATCCTGGAGCGTCGTCCAGGGGGTGAACGGGACGAAGGTCGGGCGGAGCGCGATCCCCGCGGCGCGCGTCAGATCGAGGACGGTGTCGATCGCGTCGGGGGCATGTCCCTTGTCGAGGATCTTCAGGACGCGCGCGCTGTTCGATTCGACGGCCGAGACGATGAACAGGCAGCCGAGCGACCGCAGCTCGGGGAGGAGATCCGCGTGCCGCACGATGTGCTCCACTTTGGCGGTGACATCGAAGCTGAGCGAGGGCCAGGAGGCATGGAGGGCGCGCGCCAGGGCCATGGCGTGGCCGGGGCCGTTGAGGAAATCGGGATCGCCGAACGTGATGTGCTCCGCTCCGGCGCGCACCTGGCCGGCGATGTCGGCCAGGGCCACCTCGCGGGGGACGACGAAGAAGCGCCCTCCGTAGACCGGCGGGATCGGGCAGTGGCGGCAGAGGTGCAGGCAGCCGCGGCTGGCTTCGACGTGGCCGGCGACGCGCGTCACGCCGTCCACCTCCAGGCGGACGTACCGCGACAGGGGCGGGAGGAGCGTGCGGTCGGGAACCGCGAACGGGATCCTCTCGAGGAACGGCGCCGCCGCATGCGTCGCCGTCCGCACGCCGGGGAGATCCGCCCGGTCGTCCCGGTCCAGCGCTTCGATCAGCCGCCGAAGCGGTGTTTCGAACTCGCCGCCGATGATCGCCGTGGCGCCGCGCTGCTTCAGAAGATATTCGGCGTTGAGGGACGCATAGAGGCCGAAGAAAACAATGCAGGCATCGGGGTTCAGCTCGCGGATCCGGACGGCGGCCCGCGCTCCGAGGCGCAGCGCCGTGTGCATCGGCACCGAGATGGCGACGCAGCGCGCCCGGCGCACCGCGTCCGGCTCGAGCCGCTCAAGCGCCAGGTCGAGCACCGCCGGCGCGAATCCGGCGCTCCTGAGTGTCGCCAGGGCGGAGCCGAGCGCCAGCGGCTGGCGGCCCAGTTCGTAGCAGGAAATGAGGAGGACCGCGCCCGGATCCTTCAGGGGCGGCACTGCGCGGCCTACTTCGCGGGCTGATAGTAGGGGTTGTTCCCGCCGGCGTGGTCGGTCTGGTCGATGACGCCCGCGATCTGCGGAATCTCTTCCTTGAGGGTCGCCTCGATCCCCTGCTTCAGGGTGACGTTCACCATGCCGCACCCCTGGCAGCCGCCGCCGAGGCGCAGGTAGACGAGGTTCTCCTTCACGTCGAGAAGATCCACGAACCCGCCGTGGCCGGCGATGGCCGGATTGATCATCTCGTCGAGGATCTTCTGCACCTGCTCCTTGATGTCCTTGTCTTCCTTGGGGTCCACGTGAGGCGCCCTCCGCCCGTGAAGGTACCGCCAATGCGGGAAACATGCAAGCTCAGCGCGCAGCTGAAAGCGCCGGGCGGCACCGGGAGTGGGATCGCCGGGCACGGGTCCGGGCTCGCTCGCGCGAGACCCTCCCCTCGCTTCGCCCGCTCGCCGCCCTCCGCGCATGAAGCGCGCGGCGGGGCCCCGGCTCGGGGTCTCAGACTACCCCGCGATCCAACTCCCGGCGCCGCCCTCCGGTTGTCTCCGCCGTGTTTGCACGCTCGTCGCCTGCCCGACGGATGCAAACTTCCCGTACTGGGCAGCGTCCAGCTTGGTTCCGTACTTCGTCGCGGGCGAGACTTGGTCTGCAGCATAGCGCCACCGGGGGCCGGCGGAGGCGGGGGAGCGGGAGTGGGGTTCGCGGGGCCGTTTGAGACCCCGAGCCGGGGCCCCGCCGCGCGCAGTTCGCGCGGAGGGCGGCGAGCGGGCGATGCGAGGGGAGGGTCTCGCGCAGCGAGCCCGGACCCGTGCCCGGCGAAGCCGGCCGCGGCGCCGCACGCGGGCAAGGCCTCCCTGGTTCTTGACAGACGGCTCGCTGCTCGTTTAGTGTTCCGTCCCTGCGCTTGCCAACCGGATCGTGCCGCTGTCCGCGGTTTCTGGAGGTCAACGATGCCCGATTCAGCCGCCACCTTCGAGTTCCTCCTGCGATGGTTCCACTTTCTGGCCGGGATCACCTGGATCGGCCTGCTCTATTTCTTCAACCTGGTGAACGTGCCGCTCATGAAGGCGCTCGACGGGCCGACCAAAGGGAAGGTCATCCCGCAGCTCCTGCCGCGCGCGCTCTGGTGGTTCCGTCACGCGGCCTGGGTCACGGTGCTGATGGGATGCACCTACTACGTCATTATCTTGATGCCGGAGGCGGGCCATCACACGGTGCTGGCGATCTGGCTCGTCGCGACGATCGCCGCCTGGCTCGTCATGTGGGCGATCATCAAGAACGGCGCCTGGCCGGTCGGCCAGGGGAAAATCCTCGCGGTGGTCCTGGGCGCGGTGGTCGTGGCGCACGCCATCGTCATCCTGAAGCTGTGCGGCGGACCGGGCCACACCAGCCGGGCGCTGTCGATCGGGATCGGCGGCGGCATGGGGACCATGATGATGCTCAACGTCTGGATGCTCATCTGGCCGGGCCAGCGTCGGATCATCGACTGGACGCGGGAGAATGCCGAGAAGGGCACGCCGATCCCGCCCGAGTCGGCGGTCTACGCGCGCAAGGCATTTCTCGCTTCGCGCACCAACTTCTGGCTGTCGATCCCGATGCTCTTCTTCATGGCGGCCGCCAGCCACTACCAGATCCTCTCCAAGTTCACGGAGTAGCGGTGCGCGGGGTGCCGGTGATAGGCCGGCGCGCCCTCGCCCTTCGCGGGCTTGTGGCCGCCGGGATGACGGCCTTCGCCCTGCAAGGGTGCGGCGGCTCCGCCTCGGCGCCTCCGCCGCCCCCTCCCGGCGCCATCGCGGCCGGCCAGTCCATCGGACAAGCGGTCCTCGCCGGCCAGGTCGTCTTTCGGGGAACCGCGCCGGCACGCAAGCCGGTCAGGATGGCGGGTGAAGCGGCCTGTCACAAGCCGGGCTCCCCCGACGCGCTGAGCGAGGATCTCATCGTCGGAAGCGACGGAGCGCTGAGCAACGTCTGGGTCCGGGTCGTCTCCGGCCTGGGCGGCCGCACCTTCGCTCCGCCCGCATCAGCCGTCGAGGTCGATCAGGCCGGGTGCACCTTCCGGCCGCACGTCGTCGCGGCGCAGACCCATCAGATCGTGCGCTTCAAGAACTCCGATCCGGTGGTGCACAACGTGCACGCGGTGGCGAAGGAGAACGCCGCGTTCAACGTGTCGCTTTCGGGACAGGGGCGGCACGCCGAGCGCTTCTTCGGCAAGCCGGAGGCGGTGCGCATCA
>JAYUCR010000038.1:0-2573 GCA_043740165.1 Acidobacteriota bacterium
CAGCATCGTCGCCGAGACGGCGGCGCCGACGGTGAGCGCGGCCAGCGCCAGCAGCAACGTGCCGCCGCGCCGCTTGAACGAGCGCCAGAGGAAGCGTGCCGACATCGTGAGCCAGCCGCGCCGCGCCCGCTTACTGCCCACGCAGCACCTCGGCGGGAAGGACGGCGGCGATGCGCCGGGCGGGGAGGAGGCTTCCCAGAAGCGTGATGAGGAGCGCCATGGCGATCGCCAGCGGGATCGCCATCGGGCGGATCGCCACCGGCACGCCGAAAACGCTCGTGGAGATGTAGCGGGCCAGGACCGCCCCCCCGAGCGCGCCGGCGGCGCCGCCGATCAATCCCAGGATCGCCGCCTCGGCCAGGAAGAGGCCGGTCACCAGGGCGCCGCTGGCGCCCATCGCCTTGAACAGGCCGATCTCCGTGCGCCGCTCGAGAACACCGGTGGTCAGGGCACTGGTGACCGTCAGCGCCGCGCCGGTCGCCGCCATCACCGCGATGAGCGTCATCAGCCACGAGGCGCGCGACAGGATCGCCCCCTCGGCGGATGCGACGCGGCGGATCACGCGCGCCTCCGACCCGGGGACCGCACGCTCGATCTCGTAGGCGATCGAGGAGGCGAACGGTGTGCACGACCACTTCTCGAACTCGGCCGGCGGGAGGGCTCTCGGATTCGTGGCCAGCCGCTCGTACACGGCGCTCTCCGGGGTCGTGAGGGCGCTCACCATGACGCGCGACACCCGGCCCGGAAGCCCCGCGGCCTCCTGGACCGTTTCGAGGGGCGCCAGGATCATGCTGTCTTCCTCGCCGCCGGCCGACAGGATCCCGGCGACGCGCAGCGCGAGATCGTGCCCGGCGACGCCGAGACGCAGGTCGGCGCCCGGCCGGGCGCCGATCGCCGCCGCGAGCTCCCGCCCGACCAGGGCCGCGGGAGGCGCGGATCCTGGCATGTCTCCCCGCGTGGCGACCGGCGCCGCGCGATCCTCCGGCCAGTCTCCCTCGACGCTCCAGGTGGGATTCAGGGAGCGCACGCCGGCCAGCCCCGCCGCGCCCGAGTCGGCCGTGGACTCGCCGGGGAGCGCCACCCGCTCGAACCAGGTGCCGCGGAGGATCAGGCGTCTTTCGCCGATGACCGCGTCGGCATCGAGGATCGGAGCGAACGACAGGATGTTGTTCTTCCAGAAATTGTCCTTCACCCGCGCCAGATCCTCCGCCGCCAGGTAGGCTGGGACGCGCACCGCAGTCATGTCTTCGCCCCCGACCGTGACCGGCACCCAGCCGCCGCGCGGCAGGACGACGAGGTTGGCGCCGAACGACTTCAGCTCGCGGTTCACCCGATCGCCCACGTCGAGGGCGATGTCTCCCAGGGCAGCCGCCGCCATGGTGCCGAGCGCCGTGGCCACGAGCACGATCCCCTTGCGCCGCTTCTGCCGGAAGAAGGAGTCGCGCAGGATGCGCAGGATCATCGGGCGCCCTCCTCCGCCGTGGCCTTGCGGAATGCCGGGAGCTGCGCCTTCAAGGCATCGGCCGCGATCACGATCGCATCCCCCTCCTCGCGGTACGCCAGCGGGATCGGGTTGCAGCCGCCCCCGGTGCCGAGGGTCGCGGTGTTGATGTCGGCCGCGCACATCAGGCAGACGAGGCGCCCCTTGCGCTCGATGTAGCCGCGCGCGCCGCAGACGACACAGGCGTCGAAGACCGGCACCACCTTGCCATGCGTCTTCAGGACGATGAACCGCACCACCGTTCCCTCGATCGGGACGCCGAAGCGGTGCAGGTGGCCGTCGTCGAGCCCCTGGATCGGCAGCCGGACGTCACCGCCCGGCGCCACCGGGTCGAGCAGGCGCGGCGCATCGATCCCCTGGGGGAGGCGCGTGTAGGCGTAGGAAAAGGTGAGCGAGGCGATCACCGCAATCCCGGCCGCTCCCAGGAGCCGGCGCCAGCCGGTCTCACGGCGCAGCGCCGACAGGGCGAGCCGCCGCTCCGGCCCCTCGAGGCGCTGCGCCTCCGCCGAGCGCTCGCGCTCGCGACGCCCCGGCACCAGCAGCACCAGGAGCGGCAGCGCCAGCAGCGCGACCAGGACGAGCACGTCGTTCTTCACGATCGGGCCGATGAGTCGCATCTCGTCGCGACCGAGCCGGATGGCCCCCAGCTCGCCCAGCTCGTGCAGCCCGCCGATCAGGAGCTGCAGGGCCAGCACCACCAGGATCACCTCGGTCACCTTGAAGAAGCGTCCGAGATCGATGCGCACCGTGCCGCGCACCAGCGCCACGCCGAAGCCGGCGGCGAGGAGCAGCCCCAGGAGCCCGCCGGCGAACGACAGCAGCGCGTCGGTGGTGAGGTTGACGGTGGCGAGAAACAGAACCGTCTCGATCCCCTCGCGCAGGATCAGAAGGAAGGTGAGGCCGAACAACCCGAGCTTCACCGTGCCGTCGCTCTTCCCGGCGATCGACGCGACGCGCGTCTCGATCTGGTGCTTCAGCCCGGCGGCCGTGCGCCAGATCCAGGCCACCATGGTGCCGACGAACAGGGCGCCGAGCAGCATCAGCCACCCTTCGTAGCGCTCCTCGTCGACCC
>JAYUCR010000039.1:0-2570 GCA_043740165.1 Acidobacteriota bacterium
CCGGCATCTATATTGGCGCGGTGTGCGGAGAAGCCTGTCGCGAGCGTCGGGTCGGAGGACATTGCGGGCATGAAAAACATCCTGGTTGCTGAAGACGACAGGACTCTTAGGGACGGGCTGGTGCAGGCGATGAGCCGCGGCGGATACACGGTCACCGTCGCCCAGACCGGCAAAGAGGCCATCGAGAAAATCGAGAAGCAGAACTTCGACCTCGTGATTGCCGGGCAGAACGTCGGCGGCCACGAAGGGCTCGACATCGTCCGCAAGGCGCGGGCGACCAACGCCGGCACGATGGTCATCGTCACCGGCGAGGGCGGCACCGCCGCCGCCGAGGCGATGCGCTCGGGCGCGTTCGACTTCGTGCAGCGCACCCTGTCGCTCGAAGCGATGGAGCTGAAGATCCAGCGCGCCATGGAGCACCAGCGCCTGGTGTCGCGCCTGTCGTCCATGGCCGATCGCCAGGACGATCCGGCGCGCCCGGTCGGCCTGCTGGGCCCCTCGAATGTCATGAAAGAGGTGTTCCGCGTCATCGACAAGGTGGCCGCCTCGAACGCCACGGTTCTGATCCAGGGGGAGACCGGCACCGGCAAGGAACGCATCGCCGACGCCATCCACCAGAGCTCGCCGCGGCGGGACGCGCCGTTCGTGCGCATGAACTGCGCCTCGCTGCAGGACAACCTGCTCGAGAGCGAGCTGTTCGGCCACGAGAAGGGCGCTTTCACCGGCGCCGACCAGATGCGCAGCGGCCGCTTCGAGCTGGCCAACGACGGCACCCTGTTTCTCGACGAAGTCGGCAACATGAGCCCGAGCACCCAGGCCAAGGTGCTGCGCGCCATCCAGAACCAGGAGTTCGAGCGCCTCGGCGGCAGCCGCACCATCAAGGTGGACGTGCGCATCATCGCCGCCACCAACATCAACCTCGAGACAGCCATCAAGGAAGGGCGATTCCGGGAAGATCTGTACTACCGGCTCAACGTGGTCAACATCCAGGTGCCGCCGCTGCGCGATCGCCACGAGGACATCCTGCCGCTGGCGGAGCATTTCCTGAAGCACTTCGCCCGGGAGCTGCGCGGCAAGGTGACCGGCTTCTCGCCCGAGGCGGTGAAGGCGCTGCGCGAGCATCGCTGGCCCGGCAACGTGCGCGAGCTGGAGAACACCATCGAGCGCGCCGTGCTGATGTGCGAGGGGAGCTTCATCGGCCCGGCCGACCTGACGCTGATGGATCGGGAGCACACCATCAACATGACCCCGCAGCTCGCGGCCGACATGCTCAACCTGGAGTCGCTCGAGAAGACGGCCCTGCTCGAAGCCCTCAAGCGCAGCAACTGGATCCAGAAGGAAGCCGCCAAGCTCCTGGGCGTCTCCAGCCGGGTGATGAACTACAAGGTCCACAAGCACGGCATCACCCACGACCGCTGGTCCAAGAACCGCAACTAATCGGGCGCGCCATGCGCTACCATGCGCGCGGCATGGCGCTCTATCTCACCGAAGCCAACGTCCGGGATCTCCTGCCGATGGGGGTCTGCCTCGACGCGGTCGAGGCGGCCTTCACCCACTGGGGCGAGGGGCGGGCGACCAACCGTCCGCGCTCGCGCGTCGCGATGGCCGGATCGATGCTGCACCTCCTCTCGGCCACCTCCGAGCCGCTCGGCCGCATGGCGGCCAAGGTCTACGCCACCAGCGCGGGAGGCGCCCGCTTCGTCGTCCTGTTGTTCGACGCCGCGAGCTCCGAGCTCCTGGCCATCGTCGAGGCCGATCGCCTGGGGCAGATGCGCACCGGCGCGGCCAGCGGCATCGCGACCCGGCGCCTGGCCCGCCCCGACGCGCAGATCCTGGGGGTCCTCGGGTCGGGCTGGCAGGCGCGATCCCAGGTGGAGGCGATCGCCACGACGCGCCGCCTGCGCGAGATACGCGCCTGGGCCCGCGACCGCGGCCGGCTGATCGATTTCTGCGCCGCGGTGGTGAAGCTGACCGGCGTGCCGGTCCAGCCGGCGGTCTCCGCCGAGGCGGCGGTGAACGGCGCCGACATCGTCGTCACCGCCACGAGCTCGCCGGAGCCGGTGCTGCGCGGGTCGTGGCTCTCCCCCGGCACCCACATCAACGCCATCGGCAGCAACCGGGCCGACCGGCGCGAGATCGACGCCAACGCGGTGCAGCGATCGGAGCTGATCGTGGTCGATGCGAAGGATCAGGCGCGGCTCGAGGCCGGCGACCTGCTGCTGGCGACCGCCGCGCCCGGACAACCGGCGCCGATCGATCGCGCCGTCGAGCTGGTGGAGATCCTCGCCGGCCGGCATCCCGGCCGCCAGGGCGAGCGCCAGATCACCCTCTTCAAATCGCTCGGCATCGGTCTCGAGGACCTGGCCGCGGCCTCCGCGGTCTACGACCGGGCGATCGCGGCCGGCGTCGGACGCCCCTGCCCCTAGGAGCCTGCCCGAGTATTGGCATGGGCCGCGCGCATGGGGCTTGCGAGTCCCAGGCGAGGCGCGAGGAGGAATCGATGTGGGTGCATCGATGACGACGAGTAACGAAGCATGGGGCCGCAATCCCCATGCGCCCTTCGGGTTCGC
>JAYUCR010000040.1:0-2550 GCA_043740165.1 Acidobacteriota bacterium
GCGACGACCGCCGGCTCGAGCTCCAGGCAGTCGACGTGGCGCACCGGATGGCGGAGGACCGATCCGAGCGTCACGCCGCTTCCCAGTCCGACCACCAGCACGTCGTCGCGCTTGTGCGCGAGGAGCAGCGGCAGCTCGCCGACCAGCACCTGCGTCGGCAGGTCGCCCTGCGGGAGGGTGCGGCCGCTCGGGACCGGCTCCGCCAGATCGGGCGGCACCGACGCGTCCGGCTTGCCGTTCACCATCAGTGTCAAGGACTGGGTGGTGCGGAAGACCGTTACGGTGCAGGTCAACCCCTCGTCGAAGAACAGGACGTCGCCGTGGCTCCGGCGCATGAGATCGAGGAAGGCGGCGCGATCCAATCCGCGGTACCGGTCGGCGTAGCGGAAAATGCCGCTCGACATCACATCGGCGCGCCAGGTCGGGGTCGAGACGAACAGGTTGCCCAGGAACAGCACCACGAGCAGCGCCAGCACCAGGCGCTGGGCGCGCGGCACGACACCCGGCCGCAGCGCGGCCAGTCCCAGCAGGGCCAGGAGCGCGTTGATCGCGATGCCGGCGAGGAGTACGTTGCGGCTGCCGATGGCGGGGACGAGCCAGAACCCGGCCAGGATCGATCCGACGATGGCGCCCGACGTGTTCCAGGCGTAGGCGCGGGCGACCAGTCGCTGCGCGCCGGCCCCGGTAAGCCCCAGCCCGCCGAGGGTCAGCGGGAACATCGCCCCCAATCCGATGGTCGGCAGGATCATCACCCCCGCCGCCATCACCAGCTGGATCCCCAGCAGCATGCCGGCGCTCGGGTGCAGGCGGTCGTGCAGCAGGTGATAGAGGTACGGCAGCTCGCCGGCGATGAACAGTCCCAGGAAGACCGTCACCGCCACGAGGAGCTGGCAGAGCGCCACAGAGATGATCGGATCGGGCGACTGGCGCAGCAGCCGCGCACCCAGGCCGGCGCCAATCGTCAGGCCGATCAGGAAGGTGGTCAGCATCACGGTGTACGAATAGGTCGACGAGCCTAAGACCAGCACCAGGTATCGGCTCCAGGCCACCTCGTACAGCATCGACACGGCGCCCGAGACGGCATAGAAACCGATGAGCAGGGCGCCTTGCGACGCCAGGGCTCCCGACGGCAAGCCCGACGGCGGGGCCGCGGGTTGCGCCGGTGCGGCTTGCGGCGTGGAGGTCCGCATGCCGTCCGCTTCATGCGGCGTGCGCGCGGCGATCCACGCCGCGCCGGCGGCGGCCAGCAGATTCAGCGCCACCGCGAACCACTGGGTCCGCAGCAGGCCGAGCGCCGGAAGGAGGACGAAGCCGGCCGCCGCGCACCCGGCGACCGCCCCGAAGGTGTTGACGGCGTAAAGCACCCCGATGCGGCGCGCCGCCTCCTGTTCCTCACTCCGGGCGGCGAACCGGCTGACCACCGGGAGTGTCGCCCCCATGAGCGCCGTCGGGATCGTCAGGACCGCGGCGCACAGCAGGAAACGCAGCAGGCTGACGATGGCGAACGAGGCGTGGATCGAGCCGGCGACCGCCTGGTAGAGCGGCACCAGGGCGCGGAAGGCGAGCGGGATGACCAGCGCCACCGCGGCGATCAGGATCTCGAAAGCGGCATAGACCCGCAGCGGGTGGTGGCGCCACAGGCGGGGGGCGAGGCGCCCGGCCAGGAAGCTCCCGGCAGCCAGCCCTCCCATGAACGAGGCCAGGACGGTCGCCACCGCGAAGCTGGTCGCCCCGAAAATCAATTCGAGGGAGCGGACCCATGCGACCTCGTAAATCAGGCCGCTGATCCCCGACAAGGCCAGACAGATGAGCAGTCCGCGGAACGCGGAACGGTCCATCATCGCGGGCGAGAGGCTACCATTATTTCCTTGCCGCGTGACCCGCCTCCGCGTACATTTCGGGCCCCGGCCCCCGGGAGACAAAGTCGCATGACGCTGCTTCACCTTCGCGGCCTTCGCCGCCTTCCCGCCGCCACCCGCGCCGTCGTCGCCATCGCGTCGATCCTGGCGGCCGCCGGCGCGGTGGCGCCCGCCCTGGCGCTGGTGCCGCGGCACGAGGGGGATCTCGATCGGCTCGCCGTCACACCAGCGGCGCTCGACACGATTCCCGAGCCGGCTGAGCCGGATGCCGCCGGCCCGGCGGCTCCCGACGCCGCCGCCTTCCGGCGCCGGCACCCCGGCGCCTGGCACATGACCTTCGATCGGCGCACCGGCCGCCCGGCCCTGATCGAGGGGCAGGGCGTGCCCCTCTTCCCCGGGCGCGGCAATGGCCTGACCGCGGCGGCCGCCGGCCTTCGCGGCCGGCCGGCGCGAATCGAAGATGTCGAGCCGCTCGGCCGCGCGTTCATCGACGGCGAGTCGGAGCTGCTGCGGCCCTCCCGCGGCACCCTGAAGCTGAGCCCCGAGCGCAGCGCCTTCCTCGAAGACGGGGCGATCGTGTTCCTGGATTACGACTGGATCGTGGACGATGTGCCGGTGGAGGGGGGGCGCGTTTTCCTGCGCGTCAACCACGGCAACGTCGTGCAGCTCGGGACGGAACGGATCGGCGGCG
>JAYUCR010000041.1:0-15512 GCA_043740165.1 Acidobacteriota bacterium
GATCCGACAAGACTTGCGAGCGCCGGATTGGCGAAGACCACTTTCCCCGCCTGAACGACCAGAACCCCGTCGCGCATCTCCTCCACGAGCCGGCGGTGACGCTCTTCGGAGAGGCGCAGCCGGCGCTCGACCTCCTGCTCCTGCGTGAGGTCGCGCGCCACCAGGAGGGTGCCCGCGGCGCCCGGACCGGGCCGGCCCATCGGGCCGACCGACAGGCGGCAGGCCAGCGTGCCTCCGTCGCGGCGCAGGAATCGGGAGGTGGCGGAGAACCCCTCCTCGCGCACCGTCCGGCGCGCCAGCTTCGGAAGCAGCTGTTCCCACTCACCCGGCGCGAACAGGGCCTCGACGTGCTGCCCCACCACCTCGTCCGCGGCCCAGCCGGTCAATCCCGCGGCGCCCCGGCTGAAGGCCGTCACGAGCCATTCCGCGTCGAGGCTGATGAGGGCCACATCGGTCGGGCCGTCGGCCAGGGCCTGCAGCGGCGCGGCGCGCCCCTGGGCCCGCTGCACCTCGAGGCGCAACGCCGCCAGGAGCGCGGCGATCCCCTCCGTGGCGCGGCCGATGTCGGCGTCCCCGTCGGGCGCCAGCTCGCCAATCAGGGGATGTCGGCTCAGCTCCGCCAGGCGTTCGATCAGCCGCCGGATCCGCCGCCGCTGCGTCGACCGGGCCAGGAGGTAGGCCGACAGGAATCCGAGCAGCGCCGCGCCCAGAACGGCCGCCAGGAGGCTCGGTCCCGCGAGAACGGAATCCACGCTCCCCCGCTATCGCCCGCCCTGCGTCAACCCCGGGAAGGGAGGCGCCGGCCGGGCAAAAAAGTACCCCTGTCCGTAGCGCACGCCGCAGCGGCGCAACGCTCGGTACTCGTCCTCGATCTCGATCCCCTCGGCGATGACCTGCGACCCGATGCGGCTGCCAATCTGAAGCAGGGAGTGAACCAGCTCCTGCTTGATCAGGCTGCGGTGAATGTTTTTGATCAGCGACAGGTCGATTTTGATGAAATCGGGTTGCACCTCGGTGATCGTCTGCAGCGAAGAATATCCGGTGCCGACATCGTCGATGGCGACCAGGAACCCCTCCCGGCGGAGCGGCGTCAGCCCGCGTCCGAACGCCTCGAAATCCTGGATCGAGGTGCGCTCGGTGATCTCGAGGACCAGGTTGCGCGGTTGCAACGCATTCTCGGCGAGCGCATCCCGGAACCCACCCTCCGCGAACCCCGGCCTCCCCAGCGCTTCCGGGATCGAGTTCACGAACAGCTTTTTCTTCAGATCGAAATTCCGGGCGTTGCGCACCGCCTCGCAACGGCAAAGGCGATCCAGCTCGGGCAGCAGGTCGCGCGCGTGGCTGCATGCGAACAGCGCATCGGGCCCTTCGAAACTCGAATCGGCGGGGGCGCGGGTCAGCGCCTCGTAGCCCATGATGCACCCTTGCTCCATGTCGACGATCGGCTGGTAGTGCGTCTGGATGCGCCCCTGCGCCAGGATCCGCCGCAGCTCGTCGCCCTGGACGTCGTAGCGCCTTTCCGACTGCCGCAGCGTCATGCCGCGCGCCTCGCGGATCGCCTGGTGAAGCCGGCGCTCGAAGCGCGCCGCCGGAGCATCGCTCGTCAGGGCCCACCCGATGGCGCCCTCGATGTGCGGGGTGGCGGCGCCAATGTGGCGGAGACCTGCCGCGACCACCGCGCCGTGTACGCCCGCGGCCATCGGCGGCAGGTCGAGCTCCGACACGACCCCGCCTTCCCGGTTGTGCAGGATGAACAGGAGAAAGCTGCCGCCGTGGACCCCGTCGAGGGTCAGAAGCGTGCTCTCGGGGAGGTCCCGGCCCCGCAGGGAGGCGAGCAGCCCCGCCATTTCCGCCAGGAATCGATCGCTCATCTCCCAGCCGTAGGCCGCTTCGAGGGCCGCCAGGTCGGGGAAATCGAGGGCCAGGACCCCGACGCCGCCCCCGTCCGCCAGGCTGATGAGCTGGTCGATATAAAGATGATAGGAATCGAGCCCGGTGATCCGGTCGTGCAGGGCTCCCTTGAGCCGCAGGAGCCCCGCGCGGAGGCGCTCGGCTTCAGTGCTCACGCGCTCACCTGCCCGCGATCCACGCTGTCGAGGATGTGCCGGACGCGGACCAGAAGCTCGTCGCAGACGAACGGCTTGGCGATGTAATCGCAGGCGCCGCCCTGCAGCCCGTGAACGCGATCGCGCAACTGGCTCTTGATCGAGAACAGCGCGACCGGAATGGCGCGGGTGCGATCGTCCACCTTGAGAATGCGCAGCACCTGCCAGCCATCCATCCCCGGCATGTTGATGTCGAGGAGGATCAGGTGCGGCGCATCGGCCGCGACCCGCCGCAGCGCGTCCTCTCCGGACGACGCGGCGAGCACGCGATAACCCCCGCCCTCGAGCACCAGTCTCGCCAGCTCGAGGATGTCGGGATCGTCATCCACCACCATGACGGTCTGCGGCATCGGCTCTCCATCCGAATGAATGTGACGCGGTCTGCCCCGCTTCGTGCGTGACCTCGTGCTCCACGAAATTCTCGATGATCGATTCGGCGTCGGCGTCGAAACCGGTGAACCGCACGCCCACCCCGGCGATCAGGTGCGAACCGGGATCGTTCTCCACCCGCCGCACGACGGTCCCCCGCGCCCGAACCGAATGCGCCCCGTCCCGATCGGAAAGGGAGAGGCGCAGCTCGAGCGCGGTGTCGAGGGGGATCGGCTGCGGCAAAGCCAGGAACAGGCCGGTGCGGCTGATGTCCTTGAGTCGGGCCCGGCAGGCGCCGTAGGCGCTCTTGACGCGCGCCGTGGAGCGCACCGCGCGCCGGCGGTCCGTGCGGGCCCTCTCGGCTCCGAAGCGGCACAGGGCCGCCCCCAGAGCCGCCGGATCCACCGGATGCGTCAGGATGATGTCCGCGCCGAGGCCTCCGTATTGCGCCCCCGAAGACGCGTCGACCAGGATCAGGACCGCCGCGCGTCGCAGCGCGGCATCGCCTTTCAGGGCAGCGAGACAGGCCGGGGCGTCGATCGGATGGCCGGTCGTGTCGAGCAGGACGATGTCGGGATCGTGTTGCCGGGCGCGCTCCACGATCTCCTTGTCGTCCCTGGCCCGGACGATCTCCCACCCGGCTCGACGCAGGAAGGATGGCTCGAGAGCGCGGAAGAGCTCGGCGTTGTCGATCATCAGGATGCGGGGCATCGCTCGTCTCTCACGGAGGGGGCTGCTTGAGGCGTCGCGACCATAACACAGGAGCGCGCGGCGCATCAAGAACGGACCGGCCCGTGTCGGCCGGCGCTTCAGCGTCGCGCCGCGGCGGCGCCGGCCGCCGCGATCGCCGGCATGCCCTCCTGAGAAATGCCGCCGGCATTGCCCTTCAGGGGAATCCCCAACCGCTTCATCTTTTCGATGAGAGTCGTTCGCTTGATCTTCAGGAGCTCCGCGGCGCGCGTCTTCACCCAGCCCGAGTGCTCGAGGGCCTGGTAGAGCATCCGCTGCTCATAGGAGGCCAGCACCTCATCGAGCGAGAACCCGTCCCCGCCCACCTGCACCACCGGAAGCTCGAGGGCGCCTTCCTCGACCACCTCGCGCGGCACGTCCTCGCGCCCCAGCTCTTCCTTGCCGAACGACAGCGCCACGCAGCGCTCGATGACGTTTTCGAGCTGCCGGACGTTACCCGGCCAGGAGTGGTCGCACAGAAGCTTCAGCGCCTCCGGCGCGAAGTGCTTGACGGAGACATTCATTTCGCGGCAGAAGCGCGCCAGGAAATGCTGGATCAGGAGCGGGATGTCCTGCCGGCGCTCACGCAGGAGCGGCAGGTGAATGTGGATGACACTGAGCCGGTAATAGAGATCCTCGCGGAATCGCCCCTCGCCCACCAGGGCCTTCAGGTCGGCGTGGGTCGCGGCGATGACCCGGATATCCACGGGGATGGCGTTGCCGCCACCGAGCGGCAGCACGGTTCGTTCCTGCAGGACGCGCAGCAATCGAGCCTGAAGGCTCATGCTCAGTCCGGAGACTTCGTCCAGGAACAGCGTGCCCCCGTCGGCGGCGGCGATCCGTCCCGTCCGATCGCTGGCGGAATCGGGAGAGGCGCCGCGCACGTGCCCGAACAGTTCGTCCTCCAGGAGGACTTCCGGAATGCCCCCGCAGCTCACGCTGACGAAGGGCTGGCCCCGGCGTTCGCCGCTGAAATGGATGGCCCGTGCCACCAGCTCCTTGCCGCTCCCGCCGGCGCCGGTGATCAGGGCGGTGCTGCGCGAGGGAGCGACCTGCTCCACGAGCCCCTGAATCCTGCGGATCTCCGGGCTCTGCCCGACCAGGCTCTGGATCCCGAACGTCGATTGCAGCTGCCGGCGCAGGGTCGCGTTCTCGCGCTTCAGCCGGCTGCGTTCCAGGGATCGGGCCACCACCAGCTCGACCTCGTCGATACGGAACGGCTTCACCAGGTAATCGACGGCGCCCATCTTCATGGCCTTGATGGCGGTTTCGACCGAGGCATGCCCGGTGATCATGACCACCGCCGCTTCAGGCCTCAGGGTGGTGATTTCCCGCAACACCTCGAGGCCGTCGACACGCGGCAGGACCATGTCCAGGATGATCAGGTCGGCGGGCGCCTCCCGCACCGCGGCCACGGCCCGCTCCCCGGAGTCCACGCACTGGACCGAGTAGCCGGATGCCCGCAGCGTTTCATTGAGAATCTGCCGCACGCCCTCGTCGTCGTCGACGATCAGGATGTTGTCTTTCACGCCACCCCCCTTTCAAGGTCCGGGCGCGGGGACAGCAAGGGTTGTGCCAAGGAATCGACGACGATGGCGGAAGCCCGTCATCTAGGAAATGGCTGCGATCGCAGGGCAAAGTCAGGCCGTGCAGGTGTCAGCGGAGTGACGATTAGTGTCAATAAGAGGGAAAAAAAGCGTCAACCGTGCGACAGGGAAGGCGCGTCAGTGGGTGGAGCGGCGATGGGAAGCGCCGGGCAATCCCAGGATGGAGACCTGTCCGCGCAGAACGGAGCCTGGCCGCAGATCGATGATCGGGGTCTCGATCTTTCCTTCGTGCTGCCCGGTCGCTTCGACCCGCACCCGCTGCGCCGCCCGCAGCGTGCCGCGCGTTGAGCCGGCGATCTGCGCCGATTCCACCGTCGCCTCGGCATCGACGGTTCCGCCGGCGGTGATAGCCAGCGCCCCCTCGATGTCGATGGTCCCGCGGACGGCTCCGCAGACGATCAGGGCGCCCTGGCCCTTGATGAAGCCTTTGAATCGAGTCTGCGCGCCGATGATCGTCCTCCGCGGCCCGACCGGCAGGCCGATCGCGGCCCCCCCCTGTGCTGTGGCAGGCGGCTGGCCGGCTGGCACTGAATCGCGTCGGCGGAAGAACAGAGTCGGCCCTCGGGAACGCTGTTGGAGCGGGCAGCGGGACTCGAACCCGCGACTCCGAGCTTGGGAAGCTCGTACTCTACCAGCTGAGCTATGCCCGCAATGACGGCCGCGAACTTAGCATTCGCGCGCGCGGGTGTCAAACGAAGCGTCGGCCCCGGCAGGCGCGATGAATCCGCCGCCGAGAAGCAGGTCGTCGTCATAGAGCACCACCGCCTGGCCGGGGCTGATGGCGCGCTGCGGGGCGATGAACCGTACGCGCAGGCGCCCGCCCGGGAGCGGCTCGATGGTCGCCTCGGCGCCGTGATGGGCCGATCGAATGCGCGCCAGGGCGCGGATCGGGTGGGAGGGCTCGGCGATCGACACCCAATTGGTCCGCT
This sequence comes from Acidobacteriota bacterium, assembly GCA_043740165.1. Lineage (GTDB taxonomy): Bacteria > Acidobacteriota > Polarisedimenticolia > Gp22-AA2 > Gp22-AA2 > JAYUCR01. Next base: position 5,740 of record JAYUCR010000041.1, read on the forward strand.
CCGCGATCAGCTCTTCTCCGTACTGCTCGGTATCGCTCCCGACGACGACGCGGTGGGTGACAGGATCGAGCGCCAGGACGTAGTAGGGCTGAGGCGCGGCCAGGCCGAGTCCGCGCCGCTGGCCGATGGTGAAGCCGGCGATCCCGGAATGCCGCCCGATCACCTGGCCGTCGCGGGTCACGATCTCCCCCGCAGGGCCGGTATCGCCCCCCTCGCGGCGCATGAAATCGAGGTAGCGCCCGTCGGAGACGAAGCAGATGTCCTGGCTGTCCGGCTTGGCGGCATTCGGAAGGCCGCGCTCTGCGGCCAGGGAACGCACCGCCTCCTTGGTCAGCTCGCCCAGCGGGAAGACCGCCTGCCGGAGCTGCTCCTGCGTGAGCTCGAAGAGGAAATAGGACTGATCGCGGGTCCGATCGAGGGCCCGCAGGAGCTGCATCCGGCCCGTGGACGGATCGTGCCGCACGCGCGCGTAGTGGCCGGTGGCCATCCTATCGGCGCCGAGGGCGCGGGCACGCTCGAGCAGGTGACGGAATTTGGGCCCGGTGTTGCAGGCGATGCACGGGACCGGCGTGCGCCCCTTCTTATAGTCCGCGATGAAGGGCTCGATCACCTCGGCGCGGAATTCCTCCTCCATGTTCACCACGTAGAACGGAATGCCGAGGCTCGATGCGGCCGCCCGCGCGTCCAGCAGGTCGCCCGGCGAGCAGCAGCGGCCGGTGACCGGCCGGCCATCGCGGGTCCGGTCATAAAGCTGCATGGCGAGGCCGACGACGCTGGCCCCCGAGGAGGCCAGCAGGAGCGCGGCGACGGAGGAATCGACCCCGCCGCTCATGGCCACCGCCACGCGGCTCACGCGACCGTTTCCTCCTCCGCCGTGACGATCAGCATCAGGTGCGTTCCCCCGACCCGGAACTCGGAGTGATTGGAAAGCTCGGCCTCGGCGACCTTCACCTCGTCCACGAACACGCCGTTGGTGCTGCCGAGGTCGCGCACGAAGACATTCGCTCCGTGCACCTCGAGCCGGGCGTGCTGGCGCGACACCTCGGGATCGTCGAGGCTGATCTCGGACTCCCCCCGGCCGATCACGACACTCGGCCGCTCCACCTTGAAGATCCGGCCCGTGTCCTTCCCCTGCAGCACGGCCAATGACAGGCGGCGGCCGGCAAGGAGCCGCAGACCGCCTTCCGGGACGATGGCATGCGCCGGCAGCAGGCTGGCATCGACGTCGAGGCGGGTCGTCCGATCCCCCGGCGGCTCCTCGGCGGCCACGGTTTCGCCAGCATCCTGCGCGGAGACCGTCATGGAGGCTTTGCAGTTGGAGCAACGGACCGTCGCCGACGCGCGATCTCCCAACTGGGCCACGTCGAAGTTGTAGCGGCGTCCGCACTCGGTGCAGGTGACGATCATGAGACGCTCGCGGCCTGCCGGCTCATCGCCCGCATGCGCCGTACGATCGGCTCCAGGCGATCGAGGAACTCGTCGACCTCCCCCTCGGACGTGGCGGGACCGAGGCTGACGCGCACCGAGGCCGCCGCGGCCGCCGATCGTCCCATGGCGAGAAGCGAGGGCGAATGGCGCAGCGTCCCCGCGGAACAGGCCGATCCGGCAGAGACCGCGATACCGTCGAGGTCGAGCGCGATGACGAGCGCCTCCGCGGAGAGGCCGGGGAAGAACAGGCTGCTCGTGTTCGGCAGGCGGGGCGCTTTGGCGCCGTTCACCTGCGCCTCCAGATCCCGATCGGCGATTCCCGCCTCGAGTTGCTCGCGCCGCGCGCGCATCCGGGCGATCTCCTCCGGGAGCGCCGCCCGCGCGTCCGACGCGGCGGCCCCGAACGCCGCGATGGCGGGGACGTTCTCGGTTCCCGGCCGGCGGTTCGATTCCTGTCCCCCGCCCTGAAGCAGCGGCATCCAGGGCAGGCCTTCCCGCACGAACAGCGCTCCGGCGCCGGGGAAACCGCCGATCTTGTGGGCCGCGATCGACAGGAGATCGACGCCCAGGGCGGCGACATCGATCGGCAGCCGCCCCGCGGCCTGCACCGCATCGGTGTGGCACGGCACGCCCCGCGCGCGCAGCTCGCGCGCCACGGCGGCGACCGGCTGAATCGTTCCGATCTCGTTATTGGCCAGCATCAACGATACCAGCGCCGTGCGCCCGGGGACCGCCGCATCGAGGACGGCTTCCTCGTCCACGCGTCCCTCGGCGTCGGGTGCTATCCGCACGACCTGGAACCCGCGGCGCTCCAGATCCTCCGCGACGCGAAGGACCGAAGGGTGCTCGAAGGCCGACGTCACGATCCGGCGCGCCTTGTCGGGAGCGGCGGCCGCCGCTCCGTAGATCGCCAGGTTGTTGGCCTCGGTTCCGCCGGCAGTGAAGACGATGTCGCGTGGTGGCGACGCGATGAAATCCGCCACGGCGGCGCGCGCCTTCTCAATCGTCATGCGGGCGCCGTGCCCCGAGGCATGGACGCTGCCGGCGTTGCCCGGCAGGTCCTTCAGGTGCTGAAGCACCGCGGCGCGCGCGGCTTCGCGCAGCGGCGCGGTCGCGTTCCAGTCGAGGTAGAGCTGCGACATGGCGTGACGCTAACACAGAGCGGAAACCTTGACAATGATTCGAAGCGGGTGCTAGATTCGCGCCTCTTCCGCCACGGCCACATCAGGGGCCGATCGTCAATTCAGAGGGATGCACGGCCGTGCAGCCGCCCGACATCAAGTCGACCGTCAATCTGCCCCGCACCGATTTTCCAATGAAGGCCGAGCTTCCGAAGCGCGAGCCGCGCATGCTCGCGCGCTGGGAGGAGATGGATCTCTACGGCGCGATTCGGCGCGCCAGGAGCGGACGACCCCGGTTCATCCTGCACGACGGACCGCCCTACGCCAACGGCCACATCCATCTCGGGCAGACCCTCAACAAGATCCTCAAGGACGTGGTGGTGAAATCGCGCACCATGCTCGGGGACGATGCGCCTTATGTTCCCGGATGGGATTGTCACGGCCTGCCGATCGAGCACCAGGTCGATCGCGATCTCGGGCCGAAGAAAGCGACGATGACGCCGCTCGCGGTGCGCGCCGCATGCCGCGCTTACGCGGAACAGTTCATCGACATCCAGCGCGAGGAATTTCGCCGGCTCGGCGTCTTCGGCGAGTGGCAGCGCCCCTACCGGACTTTCGATCCGGAATACGAAGCGACGGTCGTCGAGCAGATCGGGCGGTTCGCCCGGAACGGGAACATCTACCGCGACAAGCGCAGCGTGCACTGGTGCCCGCAGTGCGCCACCGCCCTGGCCGAGGCCGAGGTCGAGTACGAGGAGCACACCTCTCCGGCGATCACGGTTCGATTCCCGCTGCACGGCGAGCGGCTCATCGCCCGATACCCGGCGCTTCAGGGCCGGCCCGTCTCCGTCCTGATCTGGACGACCACACCCTGGACCCTGCCGTCGAACCTCGCGGTGGCGCTCCATCCCGATTTCGAGTACCAGTTCGTCGACCTGGGAAACGAGGTGGTGGTCCTGGCCGCCGATCGGGTGGCGGAGGTTCTCCGGGAGCACCCGAAGGAAGCTCGATCCGTCCTCGCCGCGTTGCGGGGGCGCGACCTCGAGTCGCTCGCCGTGGCCACCTCGCCCTATCCTTTCGCGGCCGCCGGCGTTTCGCGCCTCGTGCTCGCCGAATACGTCACCCGCGACACCGGGACGGGAGCCGTGCACACGGCGCCCGGGCACGGCATGGACGACTTCAATACCGGCCGGCGATACCACCTGCCGATCTTCTCGCCGGTCGATGAGCGCGGACGCTACACGGCGGAGATCGCCCCGTTCGCCGGCCAGCGCGTGTTCGAGGCGAACGAGGCGATCATCAAGGATCTGCTGGAGCGCGGGCTGCTGTTCCATGCCGAGACGCTGCGGCATGCGTATCCGCACTGCTGGCGCTGCAAGAAGCCAATCCTCTTCCGCGCCACCGAGCAATGGTGGATCGCCCTCGATCACAATGGCCTCCGCGGACGATCGCTGAAAGCCATCGGCCAGGTGACCTGGATCCCCGCCGCCGGCTCGCTGCGCATCGGAGGCATGCTGGAGACGCGCCCCGACTGGTGCATCTCCCGGCAGCGGGTCTGGGGCGTTCCCCTGCCGTTCCCTTTCTGCGCCGACTGCGGGCGGGAGATCGTCGATTTCGCCTTCGTCGAACGCACCGCCGCGCTGTTCCGGGAGCGCGGCAGCGACGCCTGGTTCGTGCCCGAGCAGTTCGCCCGCCTGGCGGCGGGAACCCGTTGCCCCCACTGCGGCGGCGCGCGGCCCGAGCCGCGCAACGAAATCGTCGACGTCTGGTTCGAATCGGGGGCTTCCTACGCGGCCCTCCTGGCGTCCCGGCCGGGATACACCTGGCCCTCCGATCTCTACCTGGAGGGAAGCGACCAGCACCGCGGCTGGTTCCATTCCTCGCTCCTGATCGCCGTCAACGATCGCGACGCGGCGCCGTACAAGTCGGTGCTGACCCACGGCTTCACGCTCGACGGGTCCGGCCGCAAAATGTCGAAATCCCTCGGCAACGTGATCGCCCCCCAGGAGATCATCCGCAACCACGGAGCCGATGTGCTGCGGCTCTGGGTGGCGACCATCGATTTTCTCGAGGACATGCGCCTCTCGCCGGAGATCCTGACGCGGAACGCCGAGGCCTACCGCAAGATCCGCAACACCTGCCGGTTCATCATGGGCAACCTGCACGACTTCGATCCGGCCCGCGATACGGTCCCGGTGGCCGACCTCCCTGAGATCGATCGCTGGGCCCTGCACCAGCTCGACGCGCTGTGCGGGCGCACCGTGCAGGCCTACTCCGGCCATCAGTTCCACCTCGCGAGCCAGGCCCTGCACCGCTTCTGCACCGTGACCATGAGCTCGCTCTACCTCGACATCCTCAAGGATCGACTCTACATCCCCGCCCCGCAGGACCGATCCCGACGGGCCGCGCAGACCGTCCTGCGTCGCGTCCTCGAAGGCCTGGCGCGGCTGATGGCGCCGATTCTCTGCTTCACCGCCGAAGAGGTCTGGCAGGCCCTGCAAGGCAGGCGCGACGGTGATCCGATCGTCTCGAGCGTGCACACGGAGGAATTTCCGCGGCCCCAGACGCCGGGCGAGGACGCCGATCGGATGAGCCGCTGGGACCGCCTGTTCGAGGTGAGGGAAGAGGTTCTCAAGGCGCTGGAGCTGGCGCGCGCCGAGAATCTCATCGGGAACGGGCTCGAGGCCGAAGTGGTGATCGAAGCCGACGCCGCGGAGCGCGATCTCCTGCGAGACCACGCCTCCGAGCTGGCGCCGATCTTCATCGTCTCGAGCGCCCTTCTCGGCCCGGTCGAGACCCCCACGCACGTGAGCGAGCGGATCGCCGGCCTGCGGATCGCCGTGCGGCGGGCCCCTGGAACGAAATGCGAGCGCTGCTGGAACATCAGGCCCGACGTCGGGTCCGACCCCGAGCTCGGCACGATCTGCGCCCGCTGCGCCACAGCCGTTCGCGCCGTCCTCGCGGCGCGCGGGGCGACGGTTTGACACGCGGTGCCGCGCACCGCGCCGCCTACGCCTCGCTCAGCGTGGCCGTCTTCGGCCTGGATCAGTGGACCAAGCACCTGGTGACGGCTTCCATGACCCTGCACTCTTCGGTGCCGGTGATCCGCGATCTGTTTCACCTGACACTGGTCACGAACCGCGGCGCCCTGTTCGGCGTCCTCCACGACCTCGCCGACCCTTACCGTTCGATGCTGTTCACGCTGGTGCCAATCCTGGCCGTCGGGCTCATCGTCTATTTCCAGGTGCGCACCACGTTACGGGACGGGATCGCTCATTGTGGCCTCGCCCTGATTCTCGGCGGCGCGCTCGGCAACCTGGCCGATCGCCTGCGGCTCGGCCATGTCATCGACTTCCTCGATGTCTTCGTCGGCGATCACCACTGGCCGGCCTTCAATGTGGCCGATTCGTCCATCTGCGTCGGCGTCTCCCTTCTCGTCCTCGGGCTGTTCCTGCAAGGGCGCCGCCGCAGCGGCTCCCCCTCACCGATCCCGGCCGGGCATGCATCCGATCCTCTTTGAGCTGAGCCTCGGGTCGTGGGGCCGATTCACCGTCGGCACCTACGGGCTGTTCTATGCCACCGGCTTCCTCCTGGCGCTGCGCCTCGCGGTCTGGTACGCGCGTCGGGACGGCATCGAAACGGCACGCATCGTGGACCTGGGCATCGTCACCCTGCTGGCCGGATTCGTCGGGGCCAAGCTCCTCCTCTATGCGATCGATGCGCCTTATTACCTGAAGCATCCGGTCGAGATGGTGCGCAGTCTGCGTTCTGCCGGGGTGTTCTACGGCGGGCTCGGGCTGGCCGTCCTGGCGGCCCTGATCTACATCCGCAAGCACCATATGCCGCTGGGGAAGGTGACCGATCTGGCGGCGCCGGCCATGGCACTCGGGCAGGGCATCGGCCGTCTCGGCTGCTTCGCCGCCGGGTGCTGTTTCGGCCGACCCTGCTCGCGCGCGTGGGCGGTTACCTTCACGGATCCGCGGGCGTATGAGCTGACCGGGGTCACCCTGGGCGTCCCCTTGCATCCGACGCAGCTGTATCACGCCCTCGCCGACGGGCTGATTCTCATCATCACCATGTGGGCCATGCGCCACCGCCGCTTCGACGGCCAGGTCTTCTGGATCTACCTCTTTCTATACGCCACCTTCCGCGCGATCGTCGAGATCTGGCGCGGAGACAGCGCCCGGGGCCTGTTTTTCGGCGGCCTCCTCTCCACCTCGCAGCTCATCTCGCTCCCGCTGGCGCTCCTGTCGCTGGGGGTGTTGCTGGTCCTGGGCCGCCGGGCCGCCCGCGCCGAGCCCCGGCCCCGTGGACGATGAGCGGTGCGGCGCCGCGCGACCGGCGCGGCGGCCGACTGGACATCGAATTGCAACCGGACCAGCGGGGGGCGCGGTTGGATCAGGCCCTGGCCGCCGTCCTGCCGGATCAGAGCCGGGCGGCGTTGCAGCGCCTGATGCGGCAGGGCCACGTGCGGGTGGACGGTGCCCCGGGGAGGGCCTCTTACCGCGTCCGCGGTGCCGAGCAGGTGCAGATCGACCTGCCGGCACCCGCCCCCTCGAGCCTCCAGCCGGAAGCGATTCCCCTGGACGTCCTGTATGAAGATGCCGCCATCATCGTCATCAACAAGCCGGCCGGCATGACGGTTCACCCCGGCGCCGGCGCGCATACGGGAACGCTGGTCCATGCCCTCCTGCACCACTGCACGGATCTGTCCGGGGTGGGGGGAGTTGAGCGCCCCGGGATCGTGCACCGGCTCGACCGCGACACGACGGGAGTGATCCTGGTGGCCAAGAACGACGCCGCGCATCGCTCGCTGGCCGCGCAGTTCAAGGCCCGGTCGGTCGCGAAAGAGTACGAGGCCGTTGTCTGGGGCGTGCCGCGCGCGTCGCGGGGAATCGTGGAGGGAGCGATCGGGCGCCACGCGACGGTCCGGGTGCGCATGTCGATTCGCCCCGACGGGCGTCCGGCGCGCTCCGGATGGCAGGTCCTCGAGCCGCTCGGCGCGCTGACCTTGCTGCGGCTTCACCCGGAGACCGGGCGCACCCATCAGCTGCGGGTTCACCTGGCGTCGATCGGACACCCCATCGTCGGGGATCGACTCTACGGCGGCAGCCGTTCCGGATCGGGCGCTCCGCCCGGCGCGCGCGAGGCGATCGCGACCTATCGGGGCCTGGCCCTGCACGCCCGTTCGCTTGCCTTCGACCACCCGCAGACCGGAGAACGGATGCGGATCACGGCGCCGCAGCCACCGGATCTTGTTGCCTTGATCGCCGGCCTGCGACGGCCGGGGCTCGCCAAGGCGCGGAAGGGGGAAGGGAAATGACTCCCAAGAGCTTCTCGATTCTCGGTGCAGGGCGGATGGGCCGCACCTTCGGGCGTCTGCTGGTGGCCCAGGGTCTGGAACCGGTCGGCATCAGCTGCCGCACCTTGCGCTCGGCGCGGCAGGCGGCCCGTTTCATCGGCGGTGGCGAGGCCACGACGTCCAATCCGCGCGCCGCCGCGGGCGGAGACATCGTTCTGATCACGACACCCGACGGAGCGATCGCCCCTCTGGCGCGCGATCTGGCCGCGGCCCGTCTTTCCTGGAGCCGCCGGATCATCGCCCACACGAGCGGTGCCCTCTCCTCTTCCGCCCTCGAGCCGCTGGCGCGGCAGGGGGCGAAGACGGCGTCTCTCCACCCCCTCGCCAGCGTCGCCGACGATCGGTCAGGGCTGCAGAACCTGAACGCAACGCCGTTCGCCGTCGAAGGCGATGCGGCCGCGGTTCTAACCCTCCGCAAACTGGTGCAGAAGCTGGGCGGGGTGCCGGTGACCATTCCGAGGCAGGCGAAGGTGCTCTATCACCTGATCGCCTGCCTGATGTCGAACGACCTGGTGGCGCTGCTGTCGTTCGGGATCGACACCGCGCGGGGGCTCGGCCTCGGGCGCCGCGAGGCGGCGCGCCTCTACCTGCCGCTGGTGCGCGGCACGGTGGAAAACGTCGGCAGGCTCGGCCCTGTCAAGGCTCTGACAGGCCCGGTCTCGCGCGGGGACGTGACGACCCTCCGCCTGCATGGGGAAGCCCTGCGCACCCTGCCTCCCGATCTGCGCCGGCTCCACCGCACCCTGGCATTACGCGCCACGGCGCTGGCCCTGGAGGCCCGCACCATCAACCCCGAAATGGCGGTGAGGCTGGCGAGGCTCCTCAGCTCTCTGCCTTGATCCAGGCTCGTCCGGACATTAGATTCGCGCGGGCGGAACCGTCGACCGTGCATCGACGGACGGTGATCCATGGCGAATCGATTGAGTCGGCTGGAATCAGAAGAAATCGACGCAGTAGCCGTTCTCGAACCCGGACCCGGGAGGCCCCACCGACCCCGGGAGGTCGACGCAGTCAGGAATGACGTTCGGGCTTCGAAGCAGACAGCAGGCGCATTCATCGCCAGTGCACTCATAGGTCGTGGTGCTGATATTGATCGCGGGCTTAACCGGCCATGCCGTCAGGTTGCCGGATCGATCCGTCGCCTCAATCTTGAATTCGATCGGCCGACCGATGAAGCCGCCGCCCGCCACCGGGGCCTCCTTTTTGCTCCTCAAGATGCAATTCTGCAGGACATCCCCGCCGATTCCTGCCGGATATCCGGTGCCGCCCGGAACGACGAAAGCGAAGGTGCGGGTGTACGTCCCGTCACCGGCCGTCGGGTCGTTCGACGCCAGCTTGTATTCCGCCAGACCGCAGCCGCAGATCCCCATCGCGGGATCGATGGTGCAGGCTTCGGCGGTGGTGCCGATCTGGTTGTAGTCGAACAGGTTCGAGGAGCCATCGTCGAGCAGGACGAGGCTGACCTCGTTGACTTGTCCTCCCTCGGTCGTGACATAGCTGGCGCTGGTGAGGAGGATGTCGCTCGTGGTTCCCTGGCTGTCCGAATCGCTGGCCTGAACCTTGAACTGGACCTCGCTGTAGGTTCCCTTGACATGAACCTGCGGAGACTGGAAGGTGATGGTCTGGTCAGGCGGAACCGAGCCGGCGATGCAGTAGTAGCCTCTTATGATGTCGGTGACATCGCATTCGACCGGGGCGGTGCTCAAAGAGATGTCAACGCCGGTGATGGCGGGCGGGCTTCCGAAGAGGCGCGATTCCGGCGAGGTGTCCTGTGTCTTGCTGCAGCCAAGGCCTGCCGCTGCCAGGATGGCCGTTCCTACCGCCGCAAGCTGACGAAACTGCATGGAAGCAAGACCTCCTCT
>JAYUCR010000042.1:0-2541 GCA_043740165.1 Acidobacteriota bacterium
TTGATCGCCGGATCGAGAGCGGCGACCGCGTTGCGGGTCACATCAACGATTGCCACATCGACCCCTTCCTGCCGCCAGCCCGCGGGGATCTCCGGGCACGGTCGCAGATGCGCCACCACCGTCGGGGGACCGCAGGCTTCGGGGTCGTAGCCGATCGGACCGACGCCGCGCGTGACGATGATGCGCACCGCCCACTCCGGATCGGTGGCGCGCGCCAGGATCGCCTCGAGTGCTGCGGCGGGAGCGAGCGGGGCCCGGACGATTTCGATCCCGAGCCGCTCCGCCGAGGCCGCGAGCCGATGCAGATGCGCCGCGGCGCGGAACGGACGCCCGCCGTACGTCCGCAGGGTCTCGTAGACGCTGTCGCCATAGAGGAAGCCGCGATCGAGCGGCGACACGACGGCCTCGGTGGGTGAAGTGATGCGGCCGTTCACGCCGACGAGCTCGGACACGATGCTATGATACGCGCGGTGAGCGCAATCGAGACGCTCGAGGATCCGCGCGGGCGCCAGGCGCGCCAGCTGAAGGCGGTCATCGTCCTGACCGGCGCCATCCTGGTGGTGGAAGCGGCGGGCGGTCTGGTGTCCGGCAGCCTGGCCCTCCTCTCCGACGCCGGGCACATGCTCACCGACCTTCTGGCCCTGGTCCTGAGCCTGATGGCGGTCCGTTTTGCCGCCCTCCCCCCCAACCTGGAAAAGACCTTCGGCTACCACCGGCTGGAGATCCTGACGGCGCTCCTGAACGGTTCTCTCCTGATCCTGGTCTCGGGGGTGCTGGTCTGGCAGTCGGTGCGGCGGTTTCTGCACCCGGCTCCCATCGAGGGGCCGGTCATGTTCGGGGTGGCTCTGGTCGGCCTGCTGGCCAACCTGGCGGGACTGGGCATCCTTTCGGGGCACGCGCAAAACCTGAACATCCGCGGCGCCCGCATGCACATCGTGGGTGACACGCTCTCCTCGGTCGGAGTCCTTCTGGCCGCCATCGTCATGGCCTTCACCGGATGGGTGCGGCTCGATGCGCTGGTGGCGGGGGCGATCGCCATCGTCATCGCCTTCGGGGCCGTGCGCCTGGTGCGCGAGGCGGTGGACGTGCTGCTCGAGGCGGCGCCGGAAGGTCTCAGCCTGGACGACGTCAGCCTGGCCATCGGCGCCATCCCCGGGGTGATCGAGGTTCACGACCTGCACGTCTGGTGCATCACCACCGGCCTGCCGGCGCTCTCCGGCCATGTGCGGATCGCCGTCGATGCCGTGCTCTCGAACGACGACATGCTGAACCGGATCAAGCAGGTGGTCCACGAGCGCTTCGGCATCGTGCATACGACCCTTCAGATCGAATCCCCCGCGTACCAGGAGCTGGGCGACTTTCATCCGTGAGAGGTGTGTTATTCTGCGCGCCGATTTTCCACGGCGCGGAGGGCGGTGCGGGTGCGGCGGCAGGAGACGCGCGGACGTCTGGTCCTTGAGGATGGCGCCATCTTCGAGGGACGCTCCTTTGGCGCCCCCATTCCCACGGCCGGCGAGGTGGTCTTCACCACCGGCATGGTCGGCTACCCCGAGGCACTGACCGACCCCTCGTACCGCGGACAGATCCTCACCTTCACCTACCCCTCGATCGGCAACTACGGCGTCCCTGCGCCTCCCGCGACCGAGCCGTCCGCCACGGAGCGGAGCGATGCCGACGGGCAGGCGCCGATGCCGGATCGGCCGTACGAGTCGGGCCGCATCCACGCCAGCGGGGTGATCGCGGCCTCCTACTCGGAGGAGTTCTCGCACCACACGGCGGTCCGCTCCCTGGGTGAATGGCTGATCGAGCAGGGAGTGCCCGGTCTGACCGGCATCGACACGCGCGCCCTCACCAAGCGGATTCGGGTGCACGGCGCCCTGCTCGGTCGCATCGAGATCGGCACGCAGCCGGCGCCCGTCTTCGTCGACCCGAACCGCCGCAATCTCGCCGCCGAGGTGTCAACCCGTGTCGTGCGGCGCTATGGCAAGGGGGTGCCGATCGTGGTGATCGACTGCGGCGGCAAGAACAACCAGGTGCGGATGCTGGTCGATCGCGGCGCCGAGGTGCGGGTGGTGCCTTGGGACTTTCCGCTCCCGGTCCGGCCGCGGGACTACGCGGGGGTCGTGCTCAGCAACGGGCCGGGCGATCCGCGCCTGGCGGGCGCCACCGTCGAGACCGTGCGGCGACTCCTGCGCCACCCGGTCCCGATCCTCGGCATCTGCCTGGGGCACCAGCTTCTGGCGCTCGCCGCGGGGGCCACGACCTACAAGATGAAATTCGGTCATCGGGCCCACAACCAGCCGGCGGTCGAAACACGCGGCGGCCGGTGCTACCAGACCAGCCAGAACCACGGCTTCGCCGTCGACGGCAAGACGCTGCCGAAGGCCTGGAGCGAGTGGTTCGTCAACGCCAACGACGGGACGAACGAGGGGATCCGGCACACCCGCCGGCCGTTCCGGTCGGTGCAGTTCCACCCGGAGGCGGCGCCCGGGCCCGGCGGCACGGAGTGGATCCTGGACGAGTTCATGGCCGAGGTGCGCC
>JAYUCR010000043.1:0-2535 GCA_043740165.1 Acidobacteriota bacterium
CGGGGGACCTTGCGGGCCAGCGTGACGGCGATGATCCGATGCAGCTGCTCGATCTTCGGGATGATCGCCTCGTGTTCCCCACAATGACGGCACCGGACAACTTCGATGCCGACGAGCGTGACGGTGGTAAGGCCGCATTCCCTATACAGGTAGTTTTCGCGGCCCCTCCTCATCGGCCGGCCACATCGTGCGCAGTTCATCGCCCCGCCCTCCACGCCGTCACGATCGCCAGTCGGCGCTCGGACCTGAAGGTCACGACCACCCAGACGTCTCGACTGCGGACCCGGTAGCGCCAGGTTCCGCGCTCGAGCTCGCCGGGTTCGACGACTCCGCCCCGAAGCGCCTTGACGCAGTCGACGAGGTCGAGCCGGTCGCGGCTCATCTCGTCATTCGCATGGCGGGATGAAACAACCTCGCCCCGGGTCAGTATGTCCCGGATCAGCCGCCGCGCGTCGGACGGAGCGAGCGGCTCCTTGAGCGTCATGGGAATTATGCCGTGAGTTGATTAAAAGTCAACTACCGTGTTCATATCAAGACGGACGCGGGACCTGGCACCCAGGACGCCGGATTGCATTCGCCATGCCCGCGCCGGCGCCGCCCACCCCCCCGCCGCGATGGGCTGGACGGTCCCGCCCTTGAGCCAGCAACGTCCGAGTACGGACAGGCGAGACCACCAACCGCCCACCCGCGGACACGGCGTGGCGGACCTGACTTGGCGCACGTGAAGCCTTGTCCCCCACCCTCATGAGATTCCTCTCGCCGTGGGGGCCAGGATTTCCGAATCAAAGAATGGCGAGAGCGAGGCCAATCCGCTCGTGAACAGCCTCGTCCTGAGGCGGAGGGACGACACCGCGTTCGTAGCGACTGAGGTTGCCAGGGTCGATGTGGGACTCCGACCACAACTTCAACTCACCGGTTGGCCCCGCGGTTCTTGATCAGGAGCGCCACGGCATCGCCCTTGATGCGCACCGGCGGAGGCAGCGGCACCTTCTGCAGCGACGGATACCTGCGGCGCGGCGACCGGACGCGCAAGCCCCCGCCTTCGGCGCCATAGGAAATCAGGAGCACCTTGAGCTCGGCGATGCGGACACGATTCATGACGGAGAGTCAAGGTCAGCTTGTGCGACCGCCGCGCCGCTTGAGCTGGCGCTCCTGTCGCAGCCGGCCCTTCTCACGTTTGTGGCGGAGCCGCTCGCCGGCGGCATCCTGCGGCGACACCCGCGGGCCCACCCCCGGCGGTGAGGCCGATCCGCGCGAGCGGTTCGGCGACTCGCTCTTTGTAATCGGCGCCGTCGTCGCCGCCGTCTCAGTCTTCGCCGCCAGCGCCAGCATCTCGCGCTCCATGTCGGAGAAATCCCCCTCGACCCGCTTGTCATCCTCCGAGACCCGCGGCTCCACGTGCTCCAGCCAGAATGCGCGCACGCCGAGGCGGCGCACGTCCCGCGGCAATTTGATCGCCAGCGTCCGCACGTCGTCGGTCACGACCGTGACCGGGAGCCCCTGCTCCGTTCGCCGGCGTGCCTCGCGGATGATGAAGTCGTCCGCGGCGCCGTTGCGCCCGCCGGCGTAGACGACCTCGAGGAATGGACCCCTCACGGCATTCTGGCGCGCCGCCAGCGCGTTCCCGTCGAAAACAACCAGGACCCGCTCCTGGCGCTGCAGCCCAAAGACCTCCAGTCGCTCCACGAGGCCGCGACGCGCCTCCTCGCTGCGGCCGGCGACCTGAAGCATCTGCAGGCCCTCAACGGCGAAGATCATGTTGTGCCCGTCCATGATCCAGACTCGCTTCCCAGCCATCAGGGGTCCTCGCGCCTCGCGCCCGCCGCAGCAGCGCGGTCCAGATGCGAATACTACCCGGCCCGAGCCCTCACGGCCGCATCACCGGTCACCAGCGGACGGGTTTCGCGATTATGGTGGACCTTGACTGGCCCGGCCGAATGGCTATCATTCAACCACTTCCTCCCCGCTCGACACGCCGCAAGGCCTCGGGCGGGGTTATTCGTTTCAGGGGCCAAGTTGGCTCCTGAACCATTCCTGAAATAGGAACCTTCACCACCATCACCATCAAGCGCGCCGCCGCTCTGGGCCACTGTTCACCCCTCGGTTGAGCCGTCGGCCGGGACGGATCCCCTCGGTGCTCCACCTCGCCGCGCAAGGTGGGCACGAACGTTATGGACCTTCCACAGGATCGCGGGATGGGTGGCGATACGCGCAGCCTCCCCGTCGTCGTCAGGGAAGAGCAGCTCCGGCCGCAGGTCGCCCTGGTGAATGGCGGTGACGTAGGCCTGTTCGTGGGCCTCGAGCGAGAGGAGCGGTGCCACCATCGCCCAGGCTCGCTCGACGAGCTCGTGGGGGCGAAGGGTCACGGGCGCTGCCAGCATGGGATCGAGCTGCTCGGAGACGACACGATCAGTGACCAGATTCTCGATGCGGTCACGCCCGTAGGTCGGAAGCGGATGCTCGAGAATCGCCGAAAGCGCCGCGACGTCAGCATCCCGGCCACCGGTTCGGCCAGATGCGCCACATCCCACACGT
>JAYUCR010000044.1:0-15465 GCA_043740165.1 Acidobacteriota bacterium
GGGCGCCGCGAGTCAACCGGCCGCCGCCCAAGCGCTTCGAGACCGGCCCTGACCACTTGGAAATTCGGTTCAAGAGGAGAAACATTCCGGCGCGAAGGATCGATTCTCGCCATCGGGCCAATCAAGCGCGGGGTGATCGTGGTCACCTGGACGAAAGGAGGAGATCACGCCTGGTGAATCTTGAGCCCGTGTCCGGCGACTAGGAAACAACGCCAACAATTAGAAAAATTCGAAAGGGAGAGGCTCCATTCACTCATACTTGGGGAACGGCTACACCCCGTCCTAGAATCGTGGCCCTGCACGGAGGTTCGGATGACCTTGGAGCCGGGACGCAGCCTCGCCCAGTACCGTCTCATCGACAGGCTTGGCCGAGGCGGGATGGGTGAGGTCTGGCGGGCGACGGACATCACGCTCGGCCGGGAGGTCGCCCTCAAGGTCCTCCCGCAGGCATTTTCCACGGACGCCGGGCGCCTCGCCCGCTTCGAGCGCGAGGCAAAGCTGCTCGCATCGCTCAACCAAACAAACATCGCGGGGATCTACGGACTGCACGAGCACGAGGGCACGCGCTTCCTCGCGATGGAGCTGGTCCCCGGCGAGGACCTCGCAGACCGGCTGAAAAGGGGGAGAGTCTCCTTTCCCGAGGCGGTGGAAATCGCGCGGCAGATCGCCGAAGCGCTCGATGCTGCGCACGATCAGGGGATCGTCCACCGCGATCTCAAGCCGGCCAACATCAGGATCGCCCCCGACGGGAGAGTGAAAGTCCTCGACTTCGGTCTCGCGAAGGCGCTCGAGACGGCGGCCTCCGCAACCTCGAGGCACGACGCGGCCATGGCGCCGACGATTACGTCGCTCGGCACCGTCGCGGGGGTGATCCTCGGCACCGCGGCGTACATGAGCCCCGAGCAGGCTCGCGGCAAAAGCGTGGACAAGCGCGCCGACATCTGGGCGTTCGGCTGCGTGCTCTACGAGATGCTCACGGGCCGGCGAGCGTTCGACGGCGAGACCGTCTCCGACACTCTCGCCGCGGTTCTCACGAAGGACGCCGACTGGAACGCTTTCCCCGCGGGCACGCCGACGAAAGCGCGCGATCTGCTGCAGCGGTGCCTCGAGAAGGACCCGAAGCGGCGCATGAGGGACATCGGAGATGCCCGGATCGGGCTGGAGGAGGCGCTCGCCTTTCAGGTCGCGGCGCAGGACGAAGTCCCGCCAGCGAGGCCGGCGATCGCCCGATGGATGCCAGGTGCCATGATCGTGTGCGCGTTGCTCGGGGCTGTGCTTGGAAGTCTCGTCGCCTCGTGGAGGGTGCCAGTTGCTGCGGGAATGGGCGTCTTGAAGCTCGATCTCGATTTCCCTTCGGACGAGCGCCTCACCGCGTTCGTCGTCAGCCCGGACGGGTCGGCTATTGCCGCGCTGGGCAGTCCGCGGGTGACGCCCGGCGTGGCCGGAACGCCGCCGCGGATCTATCTGCGCAGGCTCGATTCCGGAACGATGGTGGTTATGCCCGGAACCGAAGGCGCGCAGAGCGTGGGGTTCTCACCAGATGGGCGCTTCGTCATCACGCTTCTGCCGGCGATGATCGGTTCAGCTCAGAGCAACATCGTGCGCGTGGCGGTCGACGGACGCATGCCCCCGTACACGCTCGCTCACTGGAATCCACGCTGGACCACCTGGGGCGCCCTCAACGACGGCGGATTCGTCGCCCTGCAGGACGGCACCAGCCTGGTGCGGATTCCAGACAAGGGAGGAGAGCCGCAGGCAGGCGTGAAGGTGGATTTGGCGGGCGAGCGAGGGCTGGTCGCCTTCGCGCGCACCGCCCTCCCAGGGGACAAAGGCATCCTCCTGCACGCGATCTCGTATGGAGCGAAGGGCTGGTACTACCGGATTGGAGTCTTGGATTTGAAGACCGCGCGCGTTCAGATCCTCTTGGACGATGGGGGAAATCCGGTCTACTCGCCGACGGGGCACATCGTATTCTCGCGTGGCGACACGCTGCTCGCCATGCCCTTCGATCCGGATTCGATGAAGGTCACCGGTACGCCCATCCCCCTTGCGAACGGCGCGCGCACCGGGTACTCGTTCCAACCGGCGAATTTCGAGCTGTCGAACAACGGCGTGCTTGCCTATGCGTCGGGCGGACGAACCGCCGAGGGGCGCCGAATCGGGCTGGTGGACGGTGCCGGCAACGTGACGCCTGTCTCCGATGAGCGCCACGCCTATTATGCGTATAACGCCGGATCCGCGGACGGGCAACGGTTCGTCGTCACCATCACGAACGGGCAGGGAATCGACGAGCTCTGGGTGGGCGAGTTCGACCGACCGAGTCTGCGCCGGATCCTGGCCATCCCCGACGCGGACATCGTCACGCCGGTGCTGTCGAGAGACGGTCGCACGGTGGCGTTCAGCCGGCATGGCCGGAACACCGAAGACGGGATCTACGCCAAGAGCCTCGACGATCAATCCCCGGCGCGGCGGCTCGCGATCCTGCCGCCGGACGACATCTTGACCGCACTGTCGGGCTTCGCTCCCGACGGCTCCGGCGTGGTCGGAGGGCATGCCGGGGTCGACCAGAAAAGCGACATCTTCTTTCTTCCTGTCGCGGCGGGCGCGGAGACCCTTTCGGAGCTAAAGCCAATCGTCTCGGGCCCCGGCGACCAAATCGGCGGTCGCGTGTCACCCGACAGCCGCTGGATCGCGTACGCATCGGACGAATCCGGGCGATTCGAGATCTACATCGCGGCGTTCCGCTCCGGCGCCCCCGTCGGCGACGCGCTCCGCGTGACAAAGTCAGGAGGGGCGAACGCGTTCTGGAGCGCGGATGGACGCACTATCCGCTACGCGGATCCCAGCGGCAGGGTGATGTCGTTGCCGGTCTCGACGACACCCGCTCTTTCGGTCGGATCGCCCACGCTGGTTTTCGACGCACAGAAGCTCAACATCTTCCTCGGCGACATGCTGCCCGACGGACGGCAGCTGGCCATCAAGCGCGGCGAGGAAGAATCCGACGAAGTCCGCCGCCTCTCCATCGTGCTCAACTTCTCGCGGGAGCTGGTCGAAAAGATGAAGGCCGCGCGGTGAGCTTCCTCAGGAGACGGTGCCGGCGCCCGCGACGCTGGCCGGCGGCCGGTCGAATCTCCCGGAACGAATCGGAGGCCCCGATCGTATGATGACCGGAGGCAGCCTCCATGGGCATTGACGCCATCGTCCAGGATTTGCGCATCGGGCTTCGCGTTCTCCTCCGGGAGAAGGGCTTCTGCGCGCTCGCCGTCACCGTCCTGGCCCTCGGCATCTGCGGCGTCGCCACGACGTTCAGCGTCGTGAACGGGGTGATGCTGCGCGGGTTCTCGTTCCCGAACGCCACCCGGCTGGTCAGCGTCAACTTCGTGGATCCGACCAGCAAGAACATTTTCGGCGGGAACGGCCAGGTGTCCTCGATGGACTTCGAGGAGCTTCGCCCGCAACAGAAGTCCTTCGAGCTCATCGCGGCGTACCTGAGCGGCTCCACCGTCAACGCGACGATCGACGGCCGTCCCCGGCGTTACACTGGCGCCTACGTCACAGAGGACTTCCTCCGCATTCTCGGGGTGGCGCCCGGCCTGGGTCGCGATCTCCGGGCCGAGGACAACGTGCCGGGCGCCGAAAAGGTGGCCCTGATCGGCTACGGCCTCTGGCAGCGCGACTTCGGCGGCGCCAAAGACATCGTCGGCAAGGCCCTCCGCATCAACGGAACGCCGGCGACGATCATCGGCGTCATGCCCCAGGGCTTCGCCTTCCCGGTCAACGAGGAGCTGTGGGTCCCGCTCTACAGCGAGTTCCCGGTGCGCCCGCGCAACGACCAACGCAGCATCAGCCCGGCGGTGGTGGCCCTGCTCAAGCCGGGCGTGTCGATGGAGCAGGCCAACGCCGAGATCGCGACCGACGCCAAGCACTTCGCGGAGGCGTACCCGGATACGAACAAGCAGTTCAGCGCGGGGCTCGTCGAGCCGCTGCTGAAGACGTTCACGCCGCTCCCGCTCCGTGGGACGCTCCTCACGATGCTGGCCTTCTGCGTCGGGGTGCTCGTGATCGGCTGCGTCAACGTGATGAACATGCAGTTCGCCCGGGCGACCCTGCGGGCGCGGGAGCTGGCCATCCGCTCGTCGCTCGGCGCCACCCGGACCCGCCTGATCCTCCAGATGCTCAGCGAGAGCCTGCTGGTGGCGGTCGTCGGCACAGCCCTCGGCATCGGCCTCGCCTATCTCTGCACCGACATGCTGTCGGCGGCGGTGCGCAACCTCGACAATCCGCCGCCCTCGTGGATCACGTTCGACATCGACGGCCCGGTGCTGGCCTTCAGCGTGGCCGCGATGCTCGCGGCGGCGGTTTTCTCCGGGCTGCTGCCCGCCTGGATGGCGTCGCGCGCCAACGTGATCTCGGTCCTGAAGGAGGGAGGGCGGGGGAGCACCAGCCGCGCCACCCGGCTGGTCATGCGCAGCCTGGTGGTGCTCCAGATCGTGGTGACGTGCGTCCTCCTGATCGGGTCGCTGCTGCAGATGCAATCGATCCGCAAGCAGCAGACGATCGACTACGGCTACGACACCGACAGCGTCATGTCGGCCCGGATGGGGCTGATGGACGGGGACTACCCGTCGCAGGAGGCGCGGAAGCTCTTCTTCGATCGCCTCGTGCGCGAGCTGCGCGCCAGCCCGGAGTTCGAGTCGGCGGCGCTCACCAACCGATTCCGCATGGTCTTCTCGGGCAGCGGGCCGATCGAGATCGAAGGCAAGGAGTACAAGGAGAATCGCGACCGCCCCAACGCCAACTTCGAGCAGGTCACCAGCGACTACTTCGACGTCATCGGCCAGAAGCTGATCGAGGGACGCCTGTTCAATGACGACGATCTCGACACCAGGCTTCCGGTGGCGATCGTGAACACGGCGTTCGCCAGGAAGCACTACGGCAACGAGAGCCCGCTCGCTCGGCGGTTCCGCGCCGTGGACGGCAACACCCAGAAGCCGAGCCCGTGGCGCACGATCGTCGGGGTCGTGCCGACGGTCCGGATGATGCCGCCGTTCAACATCCCGAACGTGGACGAGACCGGGTTCTATGTGCCGTTCTATTCGAATCCCACGGATCCGGCGCCGACGGAGGCGTTCGTCAGCCAGTTCGCCACCGTCATCGTGAAGCCGCGCGGCGGCCTGCGCGCCGAGGCGCTGGCCAACCCGCTGCGTCGCGAGGTCGCCAAGGTCGACCCGAACCTGCCGCTCTATTTCGTCGACACCCCCACGCGGCAGATCAACGGCTTCGTCAGCCAGAACCGCATCGTCGCCGTGATGTTCAGCATCTTCGGCCTGGTCGCCATGGTGATCGCCGCCGTCGGCATCTACGGCGTCATGTCGTTCTCGGTCAGCCAGCGCACCCAGGAGCTGGGGGTGCGGATGGCGCTGGGCGCCGACAGCCGGCGGATCCTCCGGATGGTGCTGGGCCAGGGATCGGTCCAGACGGGGATTGGCGTGGCGCTCGGCCTCCTGATCACGCTGGCGCTGGTCGGGGTGGTGGGGGACGGCATCCAGACCGTGCTGTTCGGCGTCAGCGCGCGCGACCCGCTCATCTACCTCGCCGTCATCGCGATGGTGACGGTCGTCTCCCTCGTCGCGACAATCGTCCCCGCGCGGCGCGCCACCCGCGTCGACCCGATGATCGCGCTGCGCGCCGAATAGCGCCGTCTTACGAGGCCTTCGACCCCTTCGGCGGGAACCGGTACGAGTAACCGCCCAGGATGATGTACTCGGGGAAAGTGGCGTCCCCCGAATTGCCGGTGTACGGGTTGGGAAGCCGGTTCTGCACGAGGCCGATCGGAACGTACAGCGTGAAGGTGCTGGGGCCTGTGACGAAGATGAATCCCGGCTCCATGAAGGTCTCGTATCCGGGGCGGCGCCAGCCGTGGCTGTCGCCGATCAGGTCATAGCGCGGCAGACCCTCGATCCGGAACCCGAAGCTCATCTGGAACCACTTCGCCGGGAACTGGAAGACCGCGCCGGCGCGCGCCATGTAGGAATCGGTGATCGAGTTGACCAGCAGGTCGGAGAAGGCCGGATTGGCACCCAGGCCGAGCCCGACGATGATCGACGGCGTGTAGTTCGTGTCGGTCGGGTTGATGAGATAGGTGCCGGATCCGAAGAACGAGATGTGCTTGATGCTCTTGTACCCCTGGATGTCGAATACCACCCCCCACCCGTTGTCGCCCGGCTGGATCGACTGGTCGACCGCTTTGACGGTCGGGTTGGTTCCGTTGAGAATCGGGTAGGTGTCCTTCACGTAGGCGTTGCCGCTCGGAAACTTGACCCCGAGGCCCAGCGAGAAGTTCGCCGTCGGATGCTTCTCCGGCTTCAGCATCCAGTAGCGCCCGCCGAAGATGACGTCTCCCAGACCGGCGGCGTTCTGCTCGCTGCGCGGGCCGAGGGGCGGCTGCGCCGGCAGCGGAATCGACCACGACGCGTTGATGATCGGCACGCTCAGCGACAGGTTGAATCGCTCGGTGACGGAGTAGGTCACCCCGAAGTCGTAGCTCTGCTGCGTGTTGATGACGTAGTTGTTGAGCGCCTTGCGCTGGTACTGAAACTGGGTGCCGCTGTAATGGTCGTCGGCCACCAGGCCGCGGTAGTTGAAGTTGAACTGCCACTCATGTGCGCGAAAGGGCAGCGTGTCGCTGGCGCCGAAAATGGGCGCGTTGTTGCGGATCAGGATGCAGCCTTGAGCCAGGGGTTCATCCGTGGGAGCCAGAACCGCGGACACGATCAGGGTGGCGGCCGCCAGGACGAATCCGAGCAGGCGAGTGGATTGATGCGTCATTCCCGTTCCTCCGATGACCGGGGAAGGTCCTCCCGGCGACGGGCCGGAGTGAGCAAGGCTCGATCCACCCGACCGCGTCCCAGTCGTGGGCCGGCGCATCGAGTGGAAAGACTTGCCTATGGAGGAGTTCCTGGAGATCGACGACGGCGGGCGAGGCGGCGACACCCAGCCCGGAACATAGTTTCTATGCGCCCCATGCATTGAGAGTATGGGGATCGGAGGTCGAGTGGGGCGGATCCCGCCTGATCTTCTACGGCTTCTTCGGGGCCGCCATTTTCTGGGCCAGCCCCGCGGCGTATTTCTCGTACATCTCGCTGTCGATCGCGAAGGTCGCGAACATGTAGTTGGAGTCCTTGAACTGCCAGTTCTGACCGGCGTCGGTGTAGGTCATCGTGGTGGTCAGGCCCTGGTTGTACTCCTTGTGCAGCGGGTCCGCGCCCGGCGGATTTTCGATCTTCACCGAGCCGCCGAGGCCCCCCTCGATCAGGTGCCCGTGAAACGTCCCCCAGTTTCCCAGCGAGATCGTGTGCGTCTTTCCGTCGATGGTGCGGGTGATCGGCGTGATCCGGTCGTCCGTCTTGGCCGAGGCGCCTCCGGCCATCACCTTGTGGGCGATGACCATGAGCCCCTCCCGCTGCCGGGGGTTCGCCTTTTCATCGATGTAGAAGTTGATGAAGTTCCAGTTTCCGAAGGACTCCATCATCCCCTTGCCGTCGGGGCTCTGGCCCATCATGCCGATCGCGAGCCCGTCCAGGGCGACGTCCCCGTAGGTGCCCTTCTCGATGAACAGGACCTGGCCGCCGCCGCAGTTCATCTTGCTCGGCTTGGAATCGAACCAGCAGGGACAGGCCGCGTTGCAACTGCAGGCCTCCTCCAGCTGTCCGACGATCTTCCAGGGTTTCGTTGGCGCGCCCGGCATTTCCGCCATGGCGACTTGGATCGCCATGGTGACAAAGGCTGCCGCCAGTACCGCCAGAACGATGCGATGTTTCCTCATGTCCGACCTCCGTTCGGGAAGAAGAGCCCGAATTTCTCTGCGATATAAGCGATCGGCGACCCCTCAGTCAAGCTGCGACAGGCCCCTCTGTCGATGCGACCTCGAGGAGGGCGTGAGAGCGGTCTTGCGCTCCCGGCGCTCCCACGGGATAGAATCCCGCACGACTATCCGGAGGCCCCTCCCCTGTCCCTGCAGATCGGCCAGACCCTGGGTCACTACCGCGTCCTCCGCCAGATCGGGACGGGCGGCGTGGGAGACTACATCCTCTCGGAGATCGCCGAGCGGGTGGTCCAGAAGCTGATGGAGAAATACGGCTGAGCGGAGAACGGACATGAGTCTCGCTGAAGGCAAGCGGCTGGGCCCCTACGAGATCCTCTCCGCGCTCGGCGCCGGCGCGATGGGAGAGGTCTATCGGGCCCACGACGCGCGGCTGCGGCGCGATGTCGCCATCAAGGTGCTGCCCGCCCGGTTCTCGTCCGACCCGGAACGTCTCCGGCGGCTGCAGCAGGAAGCGCAGGCGGCCGGGGCGCTGAACCATCCGAACATCCTGACCATCTACGACATCGGCATGCAGGAGAACGTCACCTACATCGTCTCCGAGCTCCTGGAAGGGCAGACGCTGCGGGCCCAGCTCGCCGCCGGGTCGATCGGCTCGGCGAAGGCGGTCGGCCAGGCGCTGCAGATCGCGCACGGTCTGGGCGCGGCGCATGCGCGCGGGATCGTCCACCGGGATCTGAAGCCCGAGAACATCTTCGTGACCAAAGACGGCCGGGTGAAGATTCTCGACTTCGGCCTCGCCAAGCTGACGGAACCGATGGCTCCGGCGGGCGCGGGGCAGACCAACGCGCCGACGCTCGAAGCCGGAACGGAACCGGGTGTCGTGCTGGGCACGCTCGGGTATATGTCGCCCGAGCAGCTGCGCGGCCAGCCGGCCGACAGCCGGTCGGACATCTTCTCGTTCGGCGTCATCCTCTTCGAGATGCTCACCGGCCGGCACGCGTTCCAGCGCGACACGGCCGCCGACACCATCAGCGCGATCCTCACCAAGGATCCACCCGAGCTCACGCCGGCGGTCGGTCCCGTAGCACCCGCGCTGGATCGAATTGTCCGGCACTGTATGGAGAAGGATCCCGCGCGGCGCTTTCACTCGGCGCACGATCTGGCCTTCGATCTCGAGACCATCTCGGGCGGGTTCACGACGGGCGATCGGACGGCGGCCGCGCCGGGGGAGCGGCCCCGCTCCTCGCGCGCGCGCGCCCTGGCCTGGGCGGCACGAGGGGTCGGAGTCCTGGGGGCTCTCGCCCTGGCCGCCTTCCTGTGGTTTCCGCGCGGCGGCGCCATCGACTCGATCGCCGTACTGCCGTTCGTGAACGTCAGCCAGGACCCCAACATGGAATACCTCGGCGACGGCATCACCGAGAGTCTCATCAACAGCCTGTCGGGGCTCCCCAACCTGACGGTGATGTCACGCAACTCGGTCTTTCACTACAAAGGACACGAGACGGACGCCCGGGAGGTCGGCCGCGGGCTCAACGTGAGGGCGGTTCTCACCGGGCGCGTGATGCAGCGCGGCGACAGCCTCTCGATCAGCGCGGAGCTCGTCGACGTGCGCGACAACAGCCACCTCTGGGGCGGCCAGTACAATCGGAAGGCTTCGGAAATTCTCTCGGTGCAGGAGGAGATAGCACGGCAGATCACCGACAACCTGCGCCTGAAGTTGTCCGGTGAGGAGAGAACGAAGCTGGCCAGGCATCCCACCGAAAGCATCGAGGCGTACCAGTTCTACCTGAAGGGGCGGTATTTCTGGAATCAACGCGGCAGGGGACTCCTGAAGGCCGTCGACTACTTCGAGCAGGCGCGGGCGGCGGACCCGCAGTATGCGCTGGCCTATGCCGGTCTTGCCGACTCCTACAGTCTGCTCGCCTTTTACGGCTACCTGGATCCCCGCGAGGCGTTCCCGAAGGCGACGACCGCGGCCAAGCGGGCCCTGGAGCTGGACGAATCGCTGGGCGAGGCCCACGCCTCGCTGGGTTACATCCGGTGGGACTACGACCGGGACCTGGCCGAAGCGGAACGCGAGTTCCGCCGCGCGATCGAGCTGGCTCCCGGTTATCCTCCGGGGCACTACTGGTACTCGGGTCTGCTGAGTACCCAGGATCGATGGGACCAGGCCGTCGCCGAAGTCGACAAAGCCATCGCGCTCGATCCGTTGTCCCCCTTCACCAACGTGCAGGAGGGATGGATGTGGTTGAGGCACGGAGAATACGATCGCGCCATCGAGTCGATTTCCAAGGCGATCGACTTGAACCCTAACCTCGCGATCGGGCACCTGCTGATCGGGCAAGCGCTGATCCTGAAGTCCAAGCATCAGGAAGCGATCGCCGAGTTAAACGAGGCGGACAGGATCTCTCAGGGCGATGCGTGGGCCAAGGCCTGCGTCGTTTACGCCCATGCCACATCCGGCAAGAGGGATCTGGCGTCGAAGCTTCTGGATGAGCTGCAACGGGAGACCACGGCCTCCGGATACCGGCGCAGCCTCAACCTGGCGCTGGCCCACACCGGCCTCGGTGAGACGGATCGGGCGTTCGAGTTCCTGGACAAGGCCGTCGAGGAGCGCGATCCGCTGCTCTCCCTGATCATGATGGATCATCTGTACGACCCGCTCCATTCCGATCACCGCTGGGCCCTCTTCCTGAAGCGAATCTCGAGCCCCCCCCAGGCTCCACGAGCCGCTCTCCACGAGCCGCCATCAACGCGCCGCTACGCGATGCGCGCGCGGGCCCGGCCGCGCATCCTGCCCTGGATCGTCATCACCGGGGCGAGGAGCATGTAGGTCAGGCCGGACCAGCCGGCATAGCGGTAGCCGCCGATGAGGGTGAACGAGACCGACATCACCCCGATGAGAATGTTGAGGGCGAACTCCTGCAGGCTGGTGCGGGTGTCGAACTGCTCGATGGTGTTGAGCTCGAGAGCGGCGCGGTTCCGCCAGGCGTTGTGGTAGAGCAGCCAGAAGGTGCCGAACAGCGCGATGTACCCGAAGCCGTAGACCAGCATCAGGGTCCCCATCTCCGTCTGCTCGATCGGCAGCCGCATCGAGCCGTCGGGCATCAGCACCCGGATCTCCTGTCGCGTGAAAACCTTCACCAGGAACCCGAACAGGAACTTCAGCGGGTAGACGAAGAACAGCACCACGAACAGCAGAGCGCCGTTCAGAGTGATGGTCCAGGTGTCCTGGAGCCCGTAGCGGCGGCAGAAGACGTACTGCAGGAACCAGAGACGGAACAGGAGCGCGAACGCCAGCGCGAACGCGATGAAGCCGCGCATCGTCTCGAGCAGCTCGGCGAAGGTGTGCGGCACCTCGAGCGACACGACCAAGAGGGTGATGGCGAACGCGAAGACGGCGTCGCTGAACCCTTCGATGCGCGTGATCTCGTGGCTCCGCCAGCGGAATCCCGGCTCGGCAGCGAACCCCTTGGCGGCGAGCGGCTGGCGGATCATCGGCGGGGGATTGTCACGGACCGGCGCCCGCGGCGTCAAGGCCGGCGGCGTCAAGCGCGGGCGCGCCGGAGCAGCCGCTGGAGAGCTTTCGCTTCGTCCCGCGTGGCGGCCACGGCGCGCGACTCGAGGCGGCGGTAGAGGCGCAATGCCAGGCGGCCGTCGTCGGTGAGCAGAGCACCCCGGCGGCGCTGCGCCGAGGTGGAGACGAGCGGCCGCGCGAAGCATCCGTTCATCTCGGCGACGAGCGTCCAGGCGCGCCGGTACGACATCCCCTGATCGGCCGCCGCCCCGGAGATCGACCCGGTCCTTGCGATCGCTTCAAGCAGCCCGGCCTTACCGGGGCCGAGTGCTATCTCGGCGCCGCGCGTCACCCGCCAGCGCGGCAGCACCTGCCAGACGGCCGGACGGCCGCTGCGCCGGGGGGTTGCGCGTTCATTGTGTTTCATCGGATATAATGCGCCCTTCGTTCGGAAGCGGGAATCAGTTTACTCCGGTGGAGGCGGAGCATGGAGAGGGTTCGCTGGGTAGCGTGCATCGGGCTGGCGTCCGCCTTGGCCGCCGGTTTCGCGACCGGGTCCGCGCCGGCGGAGCGTCCGGAGGTGATGGTCTACGCGGCGGCCAGTCTGCGGGACGCCCTCCAGGCGATAGCACCCTCGTGCGGGGCGATGGCGGAGGAGAAGGTGGTCTTCAACTTCGCGGCGTCGAGCGAGCTGGCGTCGCAGATCATGGCGGCCGACAAGGCCGATCTTTTCATTTCCGCCGACGAGGGATGGATGGACAAGGTGGCGGAAAAGGGGCAGGTCGACGCGGCGTCGCGCCGCGCGCTCCTGTCCAATCGGCTGGTGGTGATCGCTCCGCTGGAGGGAGGACTGATCAAGATGACCGCCGTCTCGGACCTCGCGGGCCCC
Organism: Acidobacteriota bacterium; assembly: GCA_043740165.1. Classification (GTDB taxonomy): domain Bacteria; phylum Acidobacteriota; class Polarisedimenticolia; order Gp22-AA2; family Gp22-AA2; genus JAYUCR01. Next base: position 12,232 of record JAYUCR010000044.1, read on the forward strand.
GCGGTGCGGCGCCTTTCGCTCGCCAACCCGGAGTCGGTACCGGCCGGCAAGTATGCCCGCGACTGGCTCGAGAAGATGGGGCAGTGGGGGGCGATCAAGGAAAAGGTGGTGCCGGCCCTCGACGTGCGGGCCGCGCTGGCGGCGGTCGAGTCGGAAGCGGTGGATGCGGGTGTCGTCTACCGCACCGACGCCGCGATCTCGAAGAAGGTGCGGGTCCTCTATGAGGTGCCGGAAGGGGACGGCCCGGCCATCTCCTACCCGGCGGCGGCCCTGAGCGGGCGGCCGCAGCACGACGCGGCCCGGCGCCTGCTCGACTGCCTGGCGGGCGCGGAAGCGACCGCGATGTTCAAGCGTTTCGGGTTCCTCGTGCCGGCGCGGCCGCGGTGAACCCCGCGGCGATCCAGGCGCTGCTGCTCAGCCTCAAGGTGTCGTTCTGGGCGACCCTCGTCATCCTTCCGCCCGGCATCCTGCTCGGACTGGTCCTCGCCCGCCGGCAGTTCCTCCTCAAGAGCGTCGTCGAGACGGTGATCGCCCTGCCGCTCGTTCTGCCGCCGACGGCGGTCGGCTACCTCCTGCTGCGGCTCCTGTCGCGCCATGGCCTTCTGGGCGCGATCACGCTCGGCTTCGATCTCGATCTGCTCTTCACCTGGAAAGCGGCGGCGCTGGCCTCGGCGCTGATGGCGCTGCCGCTCGTGGCGCGCACTGCCCGGGTGGCGTTCGAGCAGGTCGATCCGCGCCTCGAGGGGGTGGCGCGCACCCTCGGCCTCGGGCCGGCGCGCACTTTCCTCGAGATCACCCTGCCGCTGGCGCGGCGCGGCCTGCTCGCGGCGGGCGTGCTCGGCTTCAGCCGGGCGCTCGGGGAGTTCGGCGCCACGATCATCGTGGCGGGGAACATCCCGGGGCGGACGCAGACGCTGGCCCTCGGCATCTTCCAGGAGATGCAGTCGGGGCATGACGACGCGGCGATGACCCTGGTCGGCATCACCGTCGCCTTGGCGTTCGTCACGGTCTGGACCGTGGAGATGCTGCTGCGGCGGAAGGCCCGGCCGACATGAGCGCCGTCCTCGAACTCGATGTGACGCTGCGGAGCGATCGATTCGACCTGGCGGTCTCATGGTCGACCGACGAGAGCGCCCTCGGGATCTTCGGCCCGTCGGGCGCCGGCAAGACCACCATCCTGGAAGCGATCGCCGGCCTGCGGCGCGAGGTGACCGGCCGCATCGTGGTGCGCGGCCACACCTGGCTCGACACCCCGCGCGGCTTCCGGCTCCCGCCGGAAAAGCGCGGAGTCGGCTACGTGCCCCAGGATGCCCGCCTCTTCCCGCACCGCGATGTCATGGGCAACGTGCTCACCGGAAGGCGGCGCGCGGAACGGGCCGGGGCGGGCCGCCTCGATCCGGCGCGCGTCCTCGAAGTCCTCGAGCTGAGCGACCTCGCCGGCGTGGACGTCGGCGGCCTCTCTGGCGGGGAGCGGCAGCGCGTGGCGCTGGCCCGCGCCCTCTGCTCCGGGCCGGAGCTGCTCCTCCTCGACGAGCCGCTCGCCGGCCTGGACGCGCCGCTCCGCCGGCGCATCCTCCCTTACCTGGTGCGGGTGCAGCGGGAGTTCGGCATCCCGACGGTGCACGTCTCGCACGACGCCACGGAGATCAAGATGCTGTGCCGAGAAGCGCTGGTCGTTGCGCGCGGGCGCGCGCTCGGGAGCGGCGAGCCCGACCGCCTGTTCACCGATCCCGCGATCCTGCCGATGGCCTGGGAGGAAGGGCTGGAAAACGTTCTGCGCGGCAAGGTTGTCGGGTTCGAGGCCGGCTCAACGACGATCGAGCTGGCGCAGGGTCCGCGCCTGGTTGTCTCGGGCGGCGGGGCAGGCGATGAGGCAGACCGCGAGGCGCTGGTCGCCGTGCGCGCCGACGAGCTGATGATCGCGGTCGATCGCCCGACCGGACTGTCGGCGCAGAACATCCTCTCCGGGACGATCCGGGAAATCCGGACGACCGATCCCGCGCCCGCTCGGCCCGCCGGATCGGCGGCGGGACCGGCAGCGGGAGCAGCGTCAGGGTTCGCAGCAAGGCCATCGGCAGGGACGGATCAGGCCGTGCTGGTGTTCGTTATGATCGGCTCGTCGCGGGAGCCGGTGGTGGCCGCGATCACGATGCAGTCCTGCCGGCGCCTGCAGCTCGCGGCCGGGCAATCGGTCTATCTCATCGCCAAAGCGCAATCCTGTCGGCTGCTGGCGTCACGCTGAGCCACCAACGATTCGTCACGGGGGGTGTCATGGGGAGCGGAATCTCGGTGCCTGATCGGAATCCGCAGCGTCGAAGCGTCGCGCCGGCGCTCGGCGCCTTGACGGCGCTGCTGCTCGTGCTGGGTGTCGCAGGGGAGAGCCACGCCGCGATGACGCTGGTCGAAGGCGACAAGGGAAAGCTGGAGATGGAGATGCGCCTGATGGTCTGGGCGGTCGACAACGGCTCCGAGCTGATCCCGGGGATCAACACCACGCCGCCGCCCTCCCAGGAGGAGAACATCGAGGATTTCTTCGTGCGCAAGGCGCGCCTGCTCCTGCACGGGCAGATCTCGAAGTCGCTCGACATCTATCTTCAGGTCGGACAGGACAACATCGGCAGCAAGGTTCTCAAGGACGACGTCGGATTCCGCGTCAAGGACGCCTTCATCAACTACTGGAAGGTGGAAAGCCTTCAGCTGGTGGTGGGGCAGTTCAAGGTCCCGTTCCTGCGCCAGAATCTCGAGTCGCCGTTCAATCAGATCCTCGTCGATCGGTCCCTCGTGACCGCCCTGCGGCCGAACATCGAGGGGTCGCGCGATCAGGGCGGGATGATCTGGGGCAACCATGGCGGGCTGCAATACCGCGCGGGGGTCTTCGACGGCTCCGATCAGGAGGACACGAACACGCGCAGCAGCCTGCGCGGCTCGGCGCGCGTGTCGTGGAACTGGTTCAATCCCGAGCCGGTCTTCGGGTTCACCGGGACGTCCCTCGGCCAGAAGCGGGTCCTGCAGGTGGGCATCCAGGGCGACGCTCAGAACCGCCGGCTCGATTCCCGCGATGCAGCCGCCTTCGTCACCGAAGCGCGCGACTACCGCAACCGCGCCGTCGACGTCTTCTTCGACCAGCCGTTCTCCAACGGTGCCTGGGCGCTGACCGTCGAGGGAGCCTGGGTGCAGCGCCGCGACGACTACGTGACCGACGGCCTGGCGACGCGCACCATCGACGGCAGCTAT
>JAYUCR010000045.1:0-2531 GCA_043740165.1 Acidobacteriota bacterium
CCGGAGCAGTTCCGCGATTTCCTGGCCTGGTCGGCCGCGACGCTCGACAACCGCCCGGGCCGCGAGTGGCGGCCGCTGGTCGACACGGCGACCGCGGCGCAAATCCTTTACGGCGCCGCCGACTCCTGGGATTCGATGCGCCGGAGCGTCGACTTCTACACCGAGGGGACCCTCATCTGGCTGGAGGCCGACACGATCATCCGCAAGGCCACCGGCGGGAAGAAAACCCTGGATGACTTCTGCCGCCTGTTCCACGGCGGCGCCGATTCCTCCCCCGAGGTCCGGCCGTACACCGACGCCGACGTCTACGCCGCCCTCAACCAGGTGGCGCCGTACGACTGGAAGGGATTCTTCGACGAGCGCGTGCAGCGCGTCCGCGCGCGCGCCCCGCTCGGCGGGATCGAGGCGGGCGGCTGGCGCCTCACCTACGGCCCCGACAAGACACCGCTGCAGAAATCGCACGAGACCGTGGACGACATCACCGACGTCCGCTTCGCGCTCGGCTTCACGGTCAACAAGGACACCAGCTTGAAGGATGTCCTCGGCGGCAGCCCCGCCGCGAAGGCCGGCCTTGCCCCCGGCATGAAGGTGATCGCCGTCAACGGCCGGCGCTTCTCGCGCCAGGTTCTCGAAGACGCGCTGACCCTCGGGAAGGACGGCAAGGCCCCGATCGAAATCCTCGCCGAGAACAGCGACTTCTTCCGCACCTACCGCATCGACTACAACGGCGGCCCGCGCTCGCCGAAGCTCGAGAAGGTGGCCGGCCAGGCCGATGTCCTGACCGAGATCATCAGCCCCAAGGCCGGCGCGCGATAACAGCATCGATGGACTTCGCCCCGAACCGGATGCTGGGCCACTACCGGCTCGTCGAGAAGATCGGCGAGGGGGGGATGGGTGTCGTCTGGCGAGCGACCGACACGACACTCGATCGCGACGTGGCGATCAAGGTGGTCCCGGAGGCCTTCTCCGAGGATCCCGACCGGCTGGCGCGCTTCGAGCGCGAGGCGAAGCTGCTGGCGTCGCTCAACCACCCCGGCATCGCCACCATCCACGGCCTGCACCATGTCGACGGGGTCCACTTCCTGGCGATGGAGCTGGTGCCGGGGATCGACCTGGCGCAGCGGCTGGCGCAGGGCCCCATCAGCGTCGAGGATGCACTCGGCGTCGGCCTCAAGGTGGCGGAGGCGCTGGAGGCGGCGCACGAGAACGGCGTCATTCACCGCGACCTGAAGCCGGCCAACATCCAGATCACCCCGGACGGCAGGATCAAGATTCTCGACTTCGGCCTGGCGAAGGCGCTCCTGCCGGATGCGACGACGTCGAGCGCCGCGTCGATGTCGCCGACGCTGACCACACCCGCCGCGACGCGCGCCGGCGTCATCCTGGGCACCGCCGCCTACATGAGCCCGGAGCAGGCGAAGGGGAAGCCGGTCGACCGGCGCGCCGACATCTGGGCCTTCGGCTGCCTCCTGTTCGAGATGCTGACCGGCCACCGGCCGTTCAAAGGGGACGGAGTCACCGAGGTGATCGCCGCGGTCATCATGTCCCCGGTCGAGCTGCGCGATCTGCCGCCGACGGTGCCGCCGCGCATCCGAGCGCTCGTGCGCCGCTGCCTGGAAAAAGATCCGCGCCGCCGCCTGCGCGATATCGGCGAAGCACGAGTCCTGCTCGAGTCGCCTTCAGCGTTGGAATCGACGGCCGCCGTGCCGCTTCGTGCATCGCGTCCTTTGCTTCCGTGGGCCATCGCCGCAACGGCCGTCCTCGGGTTTGTGGCGTATGTCGCTCTCACCCGTCCCTGGGTACCTGATGAGATCGCGTCTCCACTCCGCGTTCGTATGGAGGCGGGCTTCACGGGCACGCTCGACAACGGTCTCGAGAACTTGCTTGCGATCTCTCCGGATGGGAGCACGTTGGTGTTCACCGTGAGCACATCCAATGGGAGTTCGTTTGGGGGCAACTCGAGCCTGTACCTCCGGCGGCTCGACCAGACGGACGCGACGCTGCTCGCAGGTACTGAAGGCGCGGTGGGTCCGTTCTTTTCCCCCAAGGGCGACTGGGTCGGATACTTCGCAAAGGGAAAACTGCTCAAGATTCCGGTGAGCGGTGGAGCGGCCGTGCCGGTGGCCGATGCGCCGATGGCTCGCGGCGCCTACTGGGGCGACGATGACGTCATCACGTTTAATCCGGCGGCCGCGCCGGGTGTGGGTCTCAAGCGCGTATCGGCCAACGGAGGCACGCCCACCGACCTGGGCGCAATGGCGCCAACGCACGCCACCCAGCGATGGCCGCAAGTGTTGCCGGGCAATCGCACGGTTCTATACACGGGTGCCACCTCAGTCGATAACTTCGACGACGCGTGCCTGGTGGTGCAGGCACTGGACGGCGGGCCGCCGAAGGTCGTCCAGTGCGGCGGTTCGTACTGGACCTACGTCAACAGCGGACATGTGCTCTACATGCATGCCGGATCCATTTTCGCCGCGCCGTTCGATCTCGCAACGCTCACCGTCACCGGCACCGGGCAGCCGATCGTT
>JAYUCR010000046.1:0-6185 GCA_043740165.1 Acidobacteriota bacterium
TGCTGCAGAACATCGAGAGCGATGGCGAACGCAATCGCGGGCTCTACGTGCTCAAATCGCGTGGCATGGCGCACTCGAACCAGATCCGCGAGTTCCTGATCTCGGACAAGGGCATCGATCTGGTGGACGCTTACATCGGCCCCGGCGGAATGCTGACCGGCGCGGCCCGCGCGGCGCAGAGCGCCCTGGACAAGGCCATGGGTCTGGCGAGCCGGCAGGAAGCGATGCGCCTCCGGCGCTCTTTGGAGCGCAAGCACACCTCCGTCGAACGGCAGGTCACGGCGTTACGCTCCGAATACGAAGCCGAAGCGCAGGAGGCCCGGCGCGCCGGCGGTCAGGAGGCCACTCGAACGCTGGTGCTCACGAGCGATCTCGCGGATCTCGGCCGGCTGCGTCAGGCGGATGCCAAGCGTGCGCTGACCGCGCGGGAGCGCGCGAATGGAGCGGAGAAAAAGCGATGAGCGCCGGCCAGGCAAAGCGACGCAAGTCCCCGTCGGAGGGCGACCCGGACAAATTCTGGGAGCTACGCCTGTATGTCGCGGGCCAGACGCCGAGATCATTGACGGCGTTCGCGAACCTGAAGCAGATCTGCGAGGTCCACCTCAAAAACCGCTACCGCGTCGAGGTGATTGACCTCGTGGCGAACCCGCAGCTTTCCAAAGGCGACCAGATCCTCGCCCTGCCCACGCTGGTGCGCAAGCTGCCGGAGCCGGTGCGCAAAATCATCGGCGATCTGTCCGACACCGAACGGGTTCTGGTCGGGTTGGATCTGCGACCCCCCTCCGTGACCATGAGTGACGAACCATGAAGCCCAGGAAGGCCGGCCGCGCGACGAAGTCGTTTGAAAAGGCCCTGGTTGCGGGGCAGACGGGTCGTTATGTTCTGAGGCTCTACGTCGCGGGGGCCAGCGAGCGATCGCGCCGGGCCCTCGAGCGCGCCCGGCAGTTGTGCGACGTCGACCTGAAGGGCCTGTGCGATCTGGAAGTGATTGACGTCTACCAGCAACCGATTCTGGCGCGCGACGGCCAGATCATCGCGACCCCCACGCTCGTCAAGGAGTTCCCGCTGCCGGTGCGCCGGTTCATCGGCACCTTGGAGAACGTCGCCCGCGTGGTCATCGGTTTGGATCTGCAGGCCCGGCCTAAGAGCCAGGCGTGAAAGCGGCCGGTCGCCGGCGACCGCCCCGAACCGCGCCGTCCAGGTCCGTCACCGAGCTTCGCGCCCGTCTGCACGAAGCCGAAGAGACACTCCGCGCCATCCAGACCGGCGGAGTGGATGCGCTGGTGGTCACGGGGAAGAGCGGTCCTCACGTATACACCCTCGAAGGCGCCGAGCACCCCTACCGGCTGCTGATTGAATCGATGAACGAGGGCGCGCTGATGCTGTCGGGCGAGGCGTTGATCCTCTATGCCAATCAGCGGTTCGCCAGGATGGTCAAACGTCCGCTGGCGCAGGTGATCGGTTGCTCCATTCGCCGCTTTCTCTCCGAGGCCGATCACGAAGCCCTGCAACCGCTTCTGAACCGGACGAAGAGGCCCGTATCGACGATACAGGTTCTCCTGCACACCACGGGTCGGCTGCGGATACCGGCGCAGGTTTCGGTGCGCCGGCTGGCCAGGAACAGCTCCCACAGCGCGGCGTTCTGCATGGTGGTGACGGACGTGACCGAGGCCCGGCGGAGCGAGAGCCTGTTGCGAAAGCTGTCCCACAGCCTGCTGCAGGCGCAGGAAACCGATCGCAGGCAGCTGGCGCTCGAACTGCACGATCGCGCCAGCCAGAGTCTCGGCGCCCTTCTCATGCGCCTCCATGTGCTGGCGGACAGGCTCCCGGCGGGTGCCAGGTCGCTGCGGCGGGACGTGGCGGGAATCGGAGCGATGGTCGGGGAGACGGCTGACGTGGTGGAGGGTATCTCGAGGAATCTGCGCCCCAGCGTTCTGGAGATCCTGGGCCTGGTTCCCGCGCTGGAGGCCGCCATCGCGGCGTTCATGAAACGGACGAGCCTCGCCGTCAGGTTCGCCTGCGAGCGGTCGCCCGCGCGGCTGTCCGCCGAGGCCGAGCTGGTGCTCTACCGGATTCTCGAGGAGTCCTTGAAGAACGTGGAGACGCACGCAGGCGCCCGCAACGTGAAGGTGCGTCTGCGGCAGGTGGGTGCGGTGGTCGAGCTGGTCATCATGGACGACGGGGTCGGCTTCGACTCGGATCACCGCCCGGCCAGAGGCAGGAAGAAGGTCGGGATGGGCCTGATCGGCTTGCGCGAGCGGGCCGTTTACGTGGGTGGCGCTCTCAGGGTCAGGTCCACCCGGGGCGCCGGGACCGAGATCGAGGCGCGCATCCCGGTGCCGCGAGGTGCCGCCGGTCTTCTCGATCGCGTTGCGGCAGCGCCGGCGCCGCCTACACGCTGAGCTTGTACGGCGCCGTTCCCGGTTTTTTGAAATCGAGCAGGTGATAGAGATGGCGCGCCGTCTCGAGGAATGGGACGAAGTTCCTGCGATAGGTGTGGTAGGGCACGTCTCCGCCGCCGAATTTCCGGGTGAACCGGCTGGGCACCGGGCCGCCTCCTATGTTGAAGCTGGGGATTCCACGGCGGATCGCCTCCCGCATTGCCGTCCAGTGCAGCAGCTCGTTGGGGCAGAACTCCAGGTGGGCCGGATCCGAGGCGCCGTCCCAGTAATACATCGAGCGTTCGTCGTGCGGGTAGAACGCCACCCCGATGACCCGTCCCTGGTACTTGACCCGCACGCTGAAGAGCCGGTCCGCGGGCGCCAGGCACGCCATCAACGCTCGCGGCCGATCGATTCCGTAGTGCGGCCACACTCCCTTGCGTTGCAGAACCTGGGTGATGTAGCGATAGAAGTCCTCGACGATCGAGCCGTCGTTTGTAATCTCCGCCTCGAGGCCGCTCTTCTTCGCCTTGCGGATCCGTGTCCGGCACGTTCCCCGCAGCGCCGCCCAGGCCGCATCCTCGTCCTTGGGCAACGGGCAGACGTGGGTGACGCTCGGTGAGACCCTGAAGCCCAGCCGGCGCATCAACTGCGGATCGAGCCAGTCATTCGCCAGCTGCAGGGAGGCGATTCGATTCGTCCGGCAGATTCCCACCAGAGCCTGCACCAGCTCGGCCTGGGGCACTCCGCCGCTGATCAGCGGCCCCATGTACATGCCCGCCTCCGGGAGCGGGCTGCCGTAGACGCGCAACGACAGGGCCTTGCTGATCCGCACGGCGCAGAAGTAGCCTGCCGCCACGGCGCCCTGCCGGATCTCGAAATACTCGAGCTGTCCACGCGGATGAATCGTCTGGACAAAGTCCAGCCAGGCGGATTCGTGGAACAGGGTCTTGGTGGCGAACCCCTGAATGATCCGATCCCACTCGTTCGGCCGCCCGGGAAGCTGGACGACGTTCAGCGTGGTCATAGGCCGGAAACCTCAATGAGTCGTTCATGGGGTCGTGCGCGATCCAGGCGCCCTTTGTACCTCAGCGCCGTCACCCCCGCCATGGGGATTACGCCTGGATGACGCCCCGGCGGATGGCGTACCGGACGAGGCCGGCCGTCTCGAAGATGTCGAGCTTGGCCATCAGCCGCATCCGGTGCGTCTCGACGGTCTTGGGGCTGACCCCGAGGATGACGGCGATCTCCTTGGTCGTCTTGCCCTCGGCGATCAGCTGCAGCACCTCGCGCTCCCGGCCGCTCAGGGGATTGACCCGGCTCACCTCGTTCTCGAGGTAAGTCCCCAGCAGCTCGCGCGAGACGCCCGAGCTGAGGTAGAGCGCCCCGCGCTGCACCTCCTGGATCGCCTGGATCAGGTCGTCCGCGGCCTTGGTCTTCACGAGGTAGCCATTCACCCCCGCCCGCAGGGCGTCGAGGATGTACTGCTCGTCGGTGTAGTTCGTCAGGAGAATCTTCTTGGTGCCTGGCGACACCTTCCCGATCTCCCTGGCGGCGTCCAGCCCGTTCAGGAGCGGCATCGCGAGATCGAGGATGGCGATGTCGGGCTTGAGCTTCTCGGCCAGCTTGATCGCCTGGCGGCCGTCCGCCGCGAGGCCGATCACGTCGAATTTCTCGCGCTCCAGGAGACTCTTCATGCCCTGGAGGAAGATCGGGTGATCGTCGGCGAGCAGGATTCGTGTCGTCATGATCGATCCGCCAGAGGTATGAGCATCAGCAATTCCGTGCCCTGTCCCGGTCCCGTGATGACCTGCAGCGTCCCGCGCAGATGGTCGAGCCGCTCCCGGATGCCGGCGAGGGCAAGGCCCGGCTCGCCGTCTCCCAACCCGGCCCCTTCGTCGCGGACCGAGCAATGGATCGCGCCCGGCTCCTTGGTCACGCGCACCGTGGCCTGCGCGGCACCATGATGCTCGACCACGTTGCCGAGGGCCTCCTGCACGTTCCGGTAGAGCGTGGTCTCGATGGCCGGGGGCAGCCGGCCGCCCGTCGCGCCCTCGACGATGATCGACAGGTCGGTCTTCTGCGACACCCGTTTCGCCAGGAACACGAGCGCCGGGATCAGGCCCAGATCGTCCAGCATCGCCGGCCGGAGGTCGCGGGAGAGCTCCCGGAGCTGCCGCTCGATCTGCTCCAGCAGCTCCCTGATCCGGGAGATGCGAACACCCCCGCGGGGGGACAGCTCCCAGGCGAACTGTTCGAGGGCCAGGTGGATGGAGGCCAGGAGCCCTCCCGCCTCCTCGTGCAGGGCGTGCGCGATCCGCCTCGCCTCCTTCTCGATGCCATCGTTCATGCGCCACAGCGCCGCGATGACATCGCGCTGGTCGCCATGGCTCGCCTCGAACGGCCCCAGGCACTTCATGAAGAATTCCATTCCGCGTTGCCGCGCCATGGCGTGGTCCGTCGGCGCCGATGGGCCGCGGAGGACCTCCCGGAGGGCCTCGTGATGGAGGGCGGCGATCCCGAGCAGGCTCGTGCCGCGGGCGACCGCCTGGTGTCCGATCCCGGACGCCCTCTCAAGCGCCGCTTCGTCGGGCGCCTGGAGATGATCCCGGAGGGCCTCGGTATACTCGTGCCGCTGGTCGCTCGTGATCTCACCGGAGATCGGCACACTCACCTCAGGACCCATGATGATCTCTCCTATGGTAACACCGCTCGGCGCCGGTCATTCCGACACCTTGTCCCAGGTCACCCGCTGGCGCGCGGCGAGGAACCGGAAGGCGCCGACCAGCGCCGCGCCGTTCACGAGACAGAAGGTGTAGGGGAGGCTGAGGAGAGAGCGGACCCTCCCGGTGCCGCGCAGCAGCCCTCCGAGCAGGGCGCCGGCGTAAAAGGTCGCCTGCCCCAGGAGGGCGAGACGGTATCCGGGGCGATCCAACAGGGCCAGGTTCGAGGCGAACGCCGCGAGGAGCAGGCCAGGTCCCAGGAGGCGCAAGCCCTTGTGGCTGACGGTCTGAAGCCAGAGCCGGTTGCCCAGCGGGCTCAACAGCCACCTCTCCCGGGAGAACAGCTGGAAATTCCCGGCCAGGGTGCGCGCCTTGCGGCCGAACTCCTCACGCGCCGACGCCGGCGCCCGATCGAAGGCGCGCGCCGCGGGCTCGAACAGCACCCGGTACCCGCGCCGTGCGATCTGCATGGGAAGCAGAACATCGTCCAGGATCGTGTCCTCGGGAAGCCGGACGAAGAGATTGCGACGAATCGCATAGATCGCCCCGGTCGCGCCCACGGTGGAGCCGATCCGGCTCTCGCAGAGCCGTACGAAGCTCTCGTAGCGCCGGTACGCGCCCACGCCCTGGCCCGCGGCCGTGCCCGACCCGTCGTCGGTCAGGATCAGGTCCCCGCTCACCGCGCCCACCTCGGGGTCCGCAAAGTGGGCGACAAGCGTCCGCACGGCCCCGGGATCGAAGCGCTGCCTGGCGTCTGCCAGCACCACGATGTCGCCGCGCGATCGCGGCACGATCTCGTTGAGAACCGCCGGCTTCCCGCGCCGCACCGGGAAGGCGATCGCCCGCATGCCGGCGGGCTCGCCGGCGCGCGCGCGCACCGCGGTGGCGTCGGTCGATCCGTCGGAGACGATCAGGATCTCCAGGGATTCTTTCGGATAGTCGAGGGCTTTCAGGTTCTCGATCCGCGCCCCGATCCGTCCCGCCTCGTTGTGGGCCACCACCACGATCGTCACCGTCGGCAGGATCGCGCGCGCGTGGGTCGGGCGCGGCCGGAGCAGCGCCCACGCGCCGATCAAGGCCG
>JAYUCR010000047.1:0-2529 GCA_043740165.1 Acidobacteriota bacterium
GCGCCTCGCCTGGGACGCGCAAGCCCCATGCGCGCGGCCCATGCCAATACTCGGACACACTCCTAGGCCTCGTGCCGCGGCAGGGTGACCAGCAGGCGCGCCCCGGAGTCGGCCGTGGTGCGCGCCTCCACCCGGCCGCCGTGGCGCTCGACGATCGACTTGACGATGTAGAGGCCGAGCCCCATGCCCCCCTGCTCCGGCTCCTCCCCCGGCGAGCGCATGAACGGCTCGAACAGCAGCACGCCGCTTTCCGACGGGAACCCGGGCCCCTGGTCCTCGACCCAGACGGTCACTTCGCTCCCCGAGACCTGGCCGCCGATCCGGATGACCGAATCGGCCGGCGCGAACTTGTTGGCGTTGGCGATCAGGTTGACGAAGACCTGGACCATCCGGGGCGTGTCCCCCTGCACCGTCGGCAGCGGGTACGGGAGATCGACCTCCAGGCGCTGGCCGCGCAGATCGAGGAGCGGCGCCGTGAGCGTCGCCGCCTCCTCGATCACCTCGTCGAGGGCGAGCGGCTGGTGGCGGATGTCGTCGCGCCCCGAATCGAGGCGCACGCTCTCCAGAAGGTTGTCGATCAGATGGGTCAGGCGGAGCGCGCCCCGCTCGAGGGACGCGAGGAGATCGTGCACGCTCGCCTCCGCCACTCCCGACAGCCGGTCGCGCAGCAGCTCCAGGGAGGCGAGCTGGGCGCTGAGCGGCGTGCGGAATTCGTGCGTGATGTTGGCCAGAATCGCGTCGCGCAGGCGGCGCGTGGCCTCCACCTCGGTCTCGTCGCGCATCACCTGGAACTGGAGCCCGTCGGCGACGTCGCCGAAGGCGGAGGCGGCCGGCGGGGCGCTGGCGATCACGACGCTGCGCACCCGGCCGTCCTGCAGGCGCAGCCGCTCGGTGGCGCGGGCGCCGCCGCGGAAGCGGGCGTCGAGGATGGGACACTGGTCGTAGCACGGCCGCAACCCGTCGGGCCCCATCGGGTTCAGCAGGTCGCCGCAGAACATCCCGGGGGCGGTCGCCGCGTCGATCCCGAGAAGGGCCGCCGCCTGCGGGTTGAGATAGGTGATGCGCCGCTGGCGATCGACGGCGAAGACCCCTTCGGAGATGCCGCCCAGGATCGCGTCGGCGTCGGCGCGGCGCCGGCGCAATTCGGCGGTCAGGTCGAGGAGGCGGCCGCGCATCTCCTCCATCGCGGTCGCCAGCTCCCCCACCTCCGATCCCGGCGGCCGCGGGATCGGCGTCGCCAGGTCGCCGCCTCCGATGCGGGCCGACGCCCGGGCGAGCTCCCGCAGCGGGCGGACGATGCGCCCGGCCAGCCCGACGCTCAGCAACGCGGCAAGCGAGCCGGCGACGATCCCGACGATCAGCACCGAGCCGACCAGGCGGTGCACGACACCGTCGACGGCGTCGGCGGGGAGGGTCGTTTCGATCAGCGCCTCGGGGGCGCCTTCGCGCACCGCGATCGGCTCCAGTGCTATGTAGGTCCCCTCGGACTCGAGCCGCTCCGCCACCGCCTCGCCCCCCTCCAGGGCGCGCTGCCGGAGGGACGCGCGATCGGAGCTCTCCATCGAGACCTCGCGCCACCCCAGAAGGGTGACGGGCAGCCCGATCTGGGAAGAGAGATCGCGCTCGAACCCTCGATCGGCCAGGCGCGCCGTCGCCACCGTCGCGGTGGCGTCGGAGCCGATCCGCGCCTCTCCGACCAGCAGGAACGGTGCGTCGCCCACCCGCGGCCCCAGGAACCACTCGGTGTCGGCGCCGCTGGCGGCCGCGACACCGCCCCATGGCAGGCCGGCGGGGCTCGCGGCGACCACGCGGCCGGCGCGCAGGACGGCGCAACCCGAGAGGCGTCCGGTCGCGCGGAAGACCTCCAGAAACTGCTCGAGGGCGCGCGGGTCGTCCTGCTCCAGGAGCCGCTGGAGGCTCGGGCGGTCCGCGAGGAGGCGCGCCGCGCTGCGGAGATCCTCCCCCGCCAGCCGCACGGCCTGCCGGGCGCCCATGCCGGCCTGGCGTACGCGCGCCAGGGCCTGGTCGTCGGCCATGCGCCGCAGATCGATGGCGGAGGCGGTCACCACCGCGACCAGGGCGCCGACGATCAGGCCGACGTTGAGTGCTGTCAGGATCGTTCCGAGTCTCAGGCGGCGCATGTCCTCATCCGTGACGCCCCATCATACGAGCCTGCGGCCCGACCTCCACTCCACCAGCCCTCGAGCCACCAGGGTCCCGATCGCCACTACCGTCAGGAGGGAGGCGACGGCGAATGCTGCCGCGATCTGGTACTCGTTGTACAGGATCTCGACGTGCAGCGGGATGGTGTTGGTCACGCCGCGCACGTGACCGGAGACGACCGACACGGCGCCGAACTCCCCCATCGCGCGGGCATTGCACAGGACCAGGCCGTACAGCAGCCCCCAGCGGATCTTGGGCAGGCTGATCCAGAAGAAAGTCTGCCAGCCGCGCGCCCCGAGGGTCAGCGCGGCCTCCTCCTCCTCGGTCCCCTGGGACTCGAGAAGCGGGATCAGCTCCCGGGCGACC
>JAYUCR010000048.1:0-6147 GCA_043740165.1 Acidobacteriota bacterium
AAGACCGGGACCCTCACCCTGGGACAGCCGGTGGTCACCGACATCCTCCCCCTGGCCGCAGCGGCAGGCGCCGCCCCGATGCCCGAGGCGCAGCTTCTGTCCCTGGCGGCCTCGATCGAGCGCCGGAGCGAGCACCCGCTCGCCGCGGCCATCGTGAACGCGGCGGCCACGCGCGGCCTCGCCGTCCCGGATCCGGAGCGCTTCGACTCGATTCCGGGCCGCGGGGCCTCCGGCAGCGTTGGCGGCCGCGCGGTCGCGGTCGGGAGCGAGGCCTTCCTGACGGAGATCGGGATCACGGCCGAGGCTGGCGAGGCCGCGGGGCTGGCGGCACGGCTCCGGCAGGAGGGACGGACCGCCGTCCTCGTCGCGGTCGATCGGAGGGTGATGGGGGTCCTGGGGATCGCCGATCCGGTCCGCCCCTCCACCCCCGAAGCCCTGCGGGCGCTCGATGCTGAAGGGCTGCGGATCGTGATGGCGACCGGGGACAACCGCCGAACCGCCGAGGTGATTGGCGCCCGGCTGGCGATCGGACGGATTGAGGCGGAGCTCACGCCGGCCGGGAAGGCCGACCTGGTGCGGAGACTGCGCGAGGAGGGGAACATCGTGGCGATGGCGGGGGACGGGGTCAATGACGCCATCGCCCTGGCGGCGGCCGACGTCGGGATCGCCGTCGGGAGCGGCACCGACGCGGCGATCGGCAGCGCCGGCGTCACGCTGGTCCGGGGCGATCTGGCGGCGCTCGTCCGGGCGCGCGCCCTCAGCCGGGCCACGATGCGCAACGTGCGGCAGAATCTCTTCTTCGCCTTTGCCTACAACGCGCTCTGCATTCCGCTCGCGGCCGGAGTGTTCTATCCCCTGTTCGGCTGGCTCTTGAGCCCGATGATCGCCTCCGCCGCGATGAGCGTCAGCTCGGTGAGCGTCATCGCCAACGCCCTGCGCCTGCGCCGGGTGCGGCTGTAGCTTCGGCGCGGGAGGTGGCTGCCGGAGCGCAGGTGCGTTAGAGTACGGACCTTCTTCGAGGAGGATTACCGGATGCGACTTTCGATGGCACATGGACTGATCCTTGGCCTGGCGGTGGTGGTCGCCCTCTCGGGCGTCGTCCTGGCGGCCCAGCCCGGCGAGGAGCTGGCGATCGGGGCCAAAGGGCCCGATTTCAACCTCAAGGGGACCGACGGCGCGATGCACAGCCTCGCGTCGGTCGCCGGCGCCAAGGGCACCGCCGTGATCTTCACCTGCAACGAGTGCCCCTACGCCAAGGGTTACGAGGACCGGCTGATCGATCTGGCGAAGCGGTTCACGTCGCAGGGGATCGGATTCGTGGCGATCAACTCGAACGACCCGCAAATCGTGCCGGGAGACGGGTTCGAGTTCATGGTGAAGCGCGCCAAGGACAAAGCCCTCCCCTACCCATACGTCCTGGACGACACGCAGAACGTGGCCGGGGCGTACGGCGCCAAGGTCACCCCGCACATCTTCCTGCTCGACGCCAAGGGGATGCTGGTCTATCGCGGCCGTGTGGACGATGCGCTCAAGACCGAGGAGGTCAAGAGCCACGACCTGGAGGCGGCGCTCGAGGCCGTGTCAGCCGGGAAACCGGTGCCAGTGGCCGCCACCAAGGCGTTCGGCTGCAGCGTGAAGTATTCGAAGGCGGCCGCCTAACCGCCTTCCGCGCGCCGCTCAGCCGCTGGTCGGGCAGGCGACGGGGGATCCCCGGCGCCTCTCGATCGGCGGCTTTTTCGTGGAACCGGAAATTTTTTCTATGGGGTGCGTGCGGCATCATACTGTGGCATGCCGTCCTCGATGTCGAGCCACGAGACCTTGCTGCGTACGAAGGAGTGCGAGCGCGGGCGGTCCGTCATCGGGGTATCGAGGGTCGCGGCGGCGATCTCGATGTTCTCCGGCTCGGCATCGACCCAGCAGAACAGGGTCGAGCCGCAGGTCCTGCAGAAGGAGCGCTTGGTCCCGGACGCCGCGGTGTAGGTCACCAGGGTTTCCGCCCCGTCTTCGACCTCGAAACGAGACCTCGAAGCGTCGATATAGGTAGCGTACGCCGCCCCGTGGCTCTTGCGGCAGTCGGTGCAGTGGCAGTTGTCCATCGCGCCCAGGGGGGCGCGCACCCGGTACCGCACCTTTCCGCACAGGCAGGATCCCTCGTAAACCATCGGCCGAGCCTCCATTCGACACCTCCCCCACGGAATGGCGGCGAGGCTAATCCCCGTCCGACATCCCTGTCAACTGATGTATTGACCCCCCCTGCCATCTTCTGTATAACCGTGCCGCGCGCCGCGGGGCGCGCAACCCACACCACTCACGCAAGCAGGAGGCACGAATCGGATGTTCGTATCCAAGAAGATCTTTCTGACCAAGGGCGTCGGACGTCACAAGGAGAAGCTCAACTCCTTCGAGATGGCGCTGCGCGATGCCGGCATTGCTCATTTCAACCTGGTGCGCGTCAGCAGCATTTTCCCGCCCGGCTGCAAGATCATCCCGAAGAATCAGGGGCTCAAGTACCTGCGCGTCGGCGAGGTGGTGTTCTGCGTCATGAGCCAGTGCGAGACCAACGAGCCGCACCGCCTGATCGCCGCCTCGATCGGCATCGCCACGCCCTCGAAGCCGAACCGCAACGGCTACCTGAGCGAGCACCATTCCTACGGCCAGACCGAGGAGATGGCGGGCGACTATGCGGAGGATCTGGCGGCGCAGATGCTGGCGACCATCTCCGGCGTCGAGTTCAACCCCGAGACCTCCTACGATGAGCGGAAGGAAATCTGGAAGATCAGCAGCGAGATTTACCGCACGATCAACGTGACGCAGTCGGCGGTGGGTGATAAGCGCGGCTGGTGGACCACGGTCGTGGCCGCCTCCGTCCTGATCCCGTGAGCGCGACGGAATCCGGTCCTCCGGCCTCGGGGGCGCCGGTGTTCGGCGGGCTCGATCCGGCCCTGTCCTCGCTCGAGCGGGCCCGCCTGGTCATGGTGCCGGTGCCTTACGACCGCACCGCTTCGTACCAGAAGGGCACCTCGCGCGGCCCCGCCGCCATCATCGAAGCCTCGACCCACATGGAGCTCTACGACGACGAGCTGCACTGCGAGCCCTGCGACGTCGGGATCCATACCGCGGACCCGGTCTCCGGCAACGACGACCCGCCGGAGGAGATGGCCCGCAAAGTGGAGGCGGCGGTGGCGGGGTACCTGGCGATGGGCAAAATGCCGGTGGTTCTGGGGGGCGAGCACAGCGTCTCGATTGGCGCCATCCGCGCCTACGAAAAGAAGCACCCCCGCCTGTCGGTGGTGCAGCTCGATGCCCACGGGGACCTGCGCCTTTCGTTCGAGGGCTCGGAATACAACCACGCCTGCGTCATGCGGCATTTCGCCGGCCGTATCCCGACCCTGCAAATCGGCATCCGGAGCATGTGCCGCGAGGAAGCCGATTTCATCCGGGAAAAGAGCCTGATGGTCCTGCCGGCCGGGGAGTTCGTCCGGCACCCCGAAAGAGCCCTCGAGATGGTTGACCGGCTGACGGACGAGATATACCTTACCGTCGATGTCGATTATTTCGACCCCTCTCTCGTCCCGGCCACCGGGACCCCTGAACCGGGCGGGCCGGGGTGGTATGAGACGCTGGATTTCATTCGCGGCCTGTGCCGGCGGCGGAAACTGGTCGGCTTCGACGTGAACGAGCTGAGCCCGTTGCCGAACGACGCCGCGAGCGATTTTCTGGTCGCGAAACTGGTGTACAAGGTGATCGCGTACCGCTTCTTCGCAGCGTGAGGAGACCATGAGCCATTCCTCCAGGAAAGGCGCTCCGGATAAATCCGCCGCCGTCGAGCGGGCCGCACCGACCATGGTGCGCCCCTCCGCGGAGATGCTGGAATGCGACATCCCGGCGGAGCTCCCGATCATCCCGCTCGCTTCGACGGTCGTTTTCCCCCAGATGGTCGTCAACCTGCAGGTGGTGCGCAAGAAGAACCTGAGCCTCATCCGCGACATGGAGCCGGAGTCGATCATCGGCCTCGTGGTGCAGAAGAGCACCTCCATCGAGGTGCCGCCGATCGAGGAACTGTCTGGCATCGGCGTCGCGGCGCGCCTCGTCAACAAGCTGAACGTCTCGGGCAACACCATCCAGATCATTCTGCTCGGCCTGCGGCGCTTCAAGGTGGCCGAATACTCCCAGACCGATCCCTACCTCCGGGCCCGCGTCGCCTGCATCGACGAACGGGAAGTCGAGTCGATGGAGGCCAACCTTTTGATGGGGAACGCGCTCCACCTGATGGAGAACCTCATCCAGCTCGACCCGCGCGTGCCGGGAGAGATCCTGAACCTGATAAAGAACAACCTGACTGGCCCCGGAAACCTCGCCGACCAGGTGGCCAACCACCTGAACTTCGAGCTCGAGGAGAAGAAGGAGATCCTTCAGACGATCAATCCGATCGATCGGCTGAAGGTCGCGATCCGGCTGATCGAGAAGACGATCGGCCTCGCCAAGGCCGGCCAGGAGATCAAGGAGCAGACCGAGGACGAAATCCGCAAGGCGCAGCGGGAGTACTTCCTGCGCGAGCAGATGAAGGTGATCCGCAAGGAACTGGGCGAGGAGAGCGAGTCCGCCGGCGCCGTCAAGGACCTGCGCGAGAAGCTCGACCGCGCAGGCCTGCCGGAGGAGGCCCGCAAGGAGGCCGAGAAGGAGTTGGCCCGCCTGGAGATGGTCAACCCGGCCTCGGCCGAGTACAGCGTCATCACCACTTATCTCGACTGGCTGGCCAACCTGCCCTGGACCACCACGACCGACGACCGGCTGGACATCCGCGAGGCCGCCAAGATTCTCGACCGGGACCACTACGGCCTGGAGAAGGTCAAGGACCGGATCCTCGAGTTCCTGGCGGTGCGCCAACTCAAGAAGGACATGAAGAGCCCGATCCTCTGCTTCTACGGACCACCGGGGACCGGCAAGACCTCTCTCGGCCGGTCGATCGCGGAGGCCCTGGGGCGCCGGTTCGTGCGGATGAGCGTCGGCGGGATGCGCGACGAGGCCGAGATTCGCGGCCACCGGCGCACTTACGTCGGCGCCATGCCGGGGAAGATCCTGCAG
The DNA here is from genome assembly GCA_043740165.1 of Acidobacteriota bacterium. Classification (GTDB taxonomy): domain Bacteria; phylum Acidobacteriota; class Polarisedimenticolia; order Gp22-AA2; family Gp22-AA2; genus JAYUCR01. The sequence goes on from JAYUCR010000048.1 coordinate 5,086, forward strand.
AGCCTGCGCCGCGCCGGCACGCGCAATCCGCTGTTCATGATCGACGAGGTCGACAAGATCGGCAACGATTTCCGCGGCGACCCGGCTTCGGCCCTGCTCGAGGTCCTCGATCCGGAGCAGAACTCCACCTTCGCCGATCTGTACCTGGACCTTCAATTCGATTTGTCCCGCGTCATGTTCGTCACCACCGCGAATCGGCTCGACACCATCCCCGACCCGCTGCGCGACCGCATGGAGATCCTGCACCTCCCCGGCTACGTCGAGGAGGAGAAGATGGACATCGCAAAACAGTACCTGGTCCCGCGGCAGCTCGAGGCCCACGGGCTCAATGATTCCCATCTGCAGATCACCGAAGCGGCCCTGGGGGAGATGATCAGCGGCTACACCTCGGACTCGGGCCTGCGGAAGCTGGAACAGCAGATCGCCACGATCTGCCGCAAGGCGGCCAAGGAGGTCGCCATGGGGCGGAGCAAGCCGCGCAACGTCGGACCGGCAGAGTTGCAGGAGTTTCTCGGGCCGATCGTCTATATCTCGGAGGTCGCGGAGCGCACCGATGAAATCGGCGTCGCCACCGGCCTGGCCTGGACGTCGTCGGGAGGCGAGATCCTGTTCATCGAGGCCACCCGGATGAAGGGGAACGGCGGGCTGCAGATCACCGGCCAGCTCGGCGACGTCATGAAGGAGTCGGCGCAGGCGGCGATGTCCTATGCGCGGGCGCACGGCGCCGAGCTCCTCATCCCGGCCGACTATTTCGAGAACCACGACGTGCACGTCCACGTGCCCGAGGGCGCGATTCCCAAGGATGGGCCCTCGGCGGGCATCACGATCGCGACCGCGATGATCTCCGCGTTCACCCAGCGCAAGATCCGCCGCGACGTCGCGATGACCGGCGAGATCACGCTGCGGGGCGAGGTGCTCCCGATCGGCGGCGTCAAGGAAAAGGTGCTGGCCGCCCGGGCGGCGAAGATCACGACGATCGTGCTGCCGAAGATGAACCGCCGGGACGTCTCCCAGATCTCTCCGCGGATCCTCCACGGCCTGACGTTTCGCTACGTGGAGAAC
>JAYUCR010000049.1:0-6144 GCA_043740165.1 Acidobacteriota bacterium
CCTCAAGCCGAGACAGTTCGCCGGGTTGGCGACGTTACAGGTTGGCACAAGGGGAGGGCAGGAATGCTGAGGCATCGTCGGGGCTTCGTTGTTGCGATCCTCGTGGCCTGTCTGTCGATCGTGGGGCAAAGAGCGGCGCAAGCGACGCAATACTATTTCTCAGACTGCGGATGCAACGCTGCGGCGGCCTGCCAGGGCGCCTTCTGCAACGTCAACCCCGCCGCAGCCGGGTGTTCACCGATCCCCCCGGCCGCCGGCAGCGTGGGTAATCCGTGGTGTCTTGATCCCGGCAGCACCGGACTGAAGAACAGCTTCGACTATGTCATGGACGGGACCGCCCCCGACGTGTCCGCGGGAGACACGATCAATCTCTGCGCCGGGGCGTGTGATGGGACGGGAAGCGCGACGTGGTACCTCGAGCCGCACTTCAATTCGGCCACCGGTGCCTATACCGTCTTTGACCCGGCGGTGGGGAGCACCTCCTCCGTGATCATCAATATCAAGCCGTACCCCGGAGAGACGGTGACGCTATCGGGCGACGCCAACAACGACAATATTTACACGGCGGGGACCGACGCGCAGCGCTTCTGGGACAGCAGGAAGAGCGGCTCGTCGACGACTGCCTACATGGGCTATCAACTGAGCGGGTTCACGATCGAGAAGTTCGCCGAGCGCACCATCAATATTTCCGAGGCGAGCGGCGGGCCGTTCGTGCTGGACAACATGACTGTTCAGAGAGGGGGAGCCGGCAGCGTCGGCAATGGTTATTTCGCTGCCCTGACAGGTGATGGCGGGATGGCGGCCATGGGGTGCACCAACACCAACGCCCAGCGCGACCTGATCAACAACGCTCTCGATTCCTACGCCACCTTCATCTTCGGGCACAACCGTAACGGCGCGAGCCTGACGGTCCAGAATTCAACCATCCGGCAGAACTGCCAGTACGTGGCGCGATCGAACGGCAATTGCTACGGTCCGGGTGGGACCGTCACCAATGCGGACATCGAAGCGTGCAATCCGGCCACGAGCGCCGGCAACATCACGTTCAACAACAACACGATCTACTCCGTGTTCGGTCTGCACAACGGGCATCAGGGCCGAGGTTGGACCTGGACGCATAACACGATCTACGACTTCTTCGGCGGCATCGGGACCGAGGAGAATGTTCAGGACACGACCATCACCGACAACAATTTCTCCTGCCGCGGGACCTACAAGACGGATGCCCCGGGGCGATGCCGCACGGCCATCGTGATCAACGATGGAGATACGGGTGAGCTGAACTGCAACGATGACGGCTCGGGCGGGCTCCCGCATTGCAGCACCAACAAGGTGCTGATCGCGCGCAACAAGATCTGGGGCGCCAATTACTACACCACTCCCGGGTTCCTGCTGGGCGGCATCTCGTACAGCGCGCACAACTCGTCATCGCAAAATGGCGGGCTCGCGAGCGCCATCATCGAGAACAACTTCATCTGGTTCACGCAGCGCAGCTCCGGGTGCAATCCCTTCAGCAACGTCGATTTCACCGAGGCCCCCCTCAACATCGCCACGAATGACTCGATCACGGTGCGCAACAACACCATCTACAATAACGGATGCCCTGTCACCCTCAGGACCGGGGTGTCGGCCACCGAAGGCGGCACCGGGCCCGTGGCGCACAATTTCACCAACAACATCGTAGGGTTCGCGCACTATTACCCGGGGGGCAGCGATGTCGTGGAGCTGTTTGTCGCCGCTTCGGCCGTTGGAAGCACCATCGCGAACAACGATTTCCACTACGGGTCCGACTCTGCCACCTCGAATCCGATCTGCACTTCCGGGACCGCCGGCGTGTCGGCCAGCGGCGGCTGTACTTCGGGGACCTACACGTCGTGCAGCGGGGTCAGTTCCTACCGCACCAACAACATCTGTCAACCGACCACGTATCGATCCGTCTCGGGCGCAAAGTCGCTCTGGGACCTGCATCTCGCGCCGGGTGATACGGTCAACAAGGACAAAGGCGTGCCGGGGCCGCTCGAGGATATCGACAAGCAGGCGAGAATCGGGACGTGCGATATCGGGGCCGACGAGGTCGATTCCCAGGACACCACCGCGCCCGCCGCGCCCCAGGGAATTCAGGTTTCCCAGTAGCTCAAGAGCTCGACCCTGACTCGTCATCGAGGATGTTTCACTGCGAACCTGCCGGAGTCCCGCGCTTTCGGGCGAGCGATTGTCGTATCAAGTTATCCTGGTTCCTGATGCCCGTTCCTCCTGAAGCGTCGATCTGGTCGCGAGATGAATGAGCTGAAGGGTCCGCCCGCCCCGAACTCCGGGCTGGGCCAGACCGCGCGCGTCGGGTTCGCATGGACGGGGATGGCCTCGGCCCTGCGCGCCGTCCTGGAGCTGGGAACCAGTGTCGTGCTGGCCAGGCTCCTGGTCCCGGCGGATTTCGGCATCATCGCCGTCGGCCAGGCCTTCCTGCAGCTTTCCTACGTGGTCGGCAATCTCGGGATGGGGCCGGCCATCGTGCAGGCGAGCCGGCTCTCCACCGTCGATCGCCGCGCGGCCACCACGATTTCCATCGTCGTGGCGACCCTCCTGACGGTTGCGTGCATCGTCGCTGCGCCGTGGGTCGCCGTCTTCTTCGCGATGCCGGTGCTGCGGGCTGCCATGCCGATCATGGCCGGCGAGATGATTCTCTCCGGGGCGGCCGCGACACCGATCGCACTCCTGCGACGCGACCTCCAGTACCGGCGTGGCGCGATCGTCGAGATCGGCGCCGGGGTCCTCTATGCGGTCATGAGCATCACGTTGGCGTGGTGCGGCTATGGGCTCTGGAGCCTCGTGTGGACCCCGTGGGTCGCGAGCTCGTGGACCTTGCTGTCGTCGCATGTCATGGCGCGGTATCGGCCGGGGCTGTCGTTCGATCGGCAGGCGTTGCGACGATTACTCGGATTCGGCGGGGCGTTGACGATGAAAAACGTGTTCGTGCATCTCGCCCGGCATTCGGACAATCTGGTCGTCGCCAAGTTTCTCGGAGAACGAGCCACCGGCCTGTACACGCGGGCGTTCAGCCTCAGCACCTTGCCACAGACGCGTCTCGTGGCGCTGATCTACAGCGTCGCCTTCCCCGCGTTCTGCAGGCTGCGGGAGGATCGGGAGAGGTTTCATGCCTGGTATCTCAAGACGACGTCGGTCGCGGCCGTCGTGGTGACGCCCATCCTGCTCGGTCTCGTGGCGGTGGCCCCCGAGTTCACAAGGGTCGTCTATGGCGCGACTTGGACCGACATGGCCACCTCTCTCCGGATCCTGAGCCTCGCCGGCCTCCTGACCGCGCTGCACATGCTGGGCGGAGCGGCGATCGAAGCCTCCGGTCGGTTGCGGTACGAGGTTGCCGCCCAGGCGATCTACGGCGGGATGATCCCGTGCGGCGCCATCCTGGGAGCCCGTTTCGGCATCGAAGGCGTCAGCTCGGCGGTTCTGGTGGCCGCCATCGTGTTCTATGGGACGAAGGCCCTGGCCTTGCGCAAGGCGATCGGCCTTCCCATCCACTCCTTTATTCAGGCGGCCCTCCCGGCGCTCTCGTCGGGAGCCGTCATGTGCGCCATCGTGAGCGCCGCCCTCGGAGCGCTGCGGATGGCACCTTCATCGTCGTTGTTTGCGTCGCCCCTCCCGCGGCTCCTGGCCGGTACGCTCCTGGGAGCGGCCGTCTATGCGGCCTGCCTCCTGACCCTCGGGCGCACCCATCTGCGCATCGTGAAGGAGCAGATCGATGCGTTTCGCGTCGGGCGCTCCGAACGTGCCGCGGAGGCGTTGAACGCGAGCTCCCGTGCCTGAGCCGGCCTCGAGACCGACCCTCGTCCACCTGGGGCACGTTCCCTACGAAGCGCATCATCATGGCGCGCTGTTCGAAGCGTATGCGCGTCACGCGAGATTTCTCTATGTCGAGATGGGCGAGCCGGAGAGCGGGGGCGGCGCCGGGGAGAGCCTGCCGCGGCGCGGCGCTCCCGGCGCTGAGGACTCGCGCGCCGGGCCCGAACTGGTCAGGATGACGGGACCGCTTCCGGGGCGGCGCCTGCATGCCGTCAACCAGTGGAACTGGTGGTGCGCTGCACGCACCGTGCTGCGCGCCCTGCGGCGAAGCGCGTCGGGACCGCTGGTGCTCATCACGCAGACGCCCGACCTGCTCCCGACTTTGAGAGGCCTGCCCGCCGACGCGACCGTCTACCTGGTCATCGACGACTACGTGGGCCTGGCGCGCGATCCCGCAGCGGCCCGCCGGGCGGCGCGGGGTCATCGGAGGATGGCCCGTGAGGCGGACCTGGCCCTCGCCATCTCCGAGCCGCTGGTCGAGGAGCTCAAGCGCCACCGAAGGGACGCGCACCTGACGACGACGGGGGTCGACTTCGCGCATTTCGCGGGGGCGGCGGAGGGGCCGGAGTCACCGGCCCTCGCGGTACTGCCCCGGCCGCGTGTCGGCCTGATCGGGAACCTGAACGAACGGATCGACTGGCCCCTGATCGAGGGGATCGCCATGCGGCGGCCCGACTGGCAGCTGGTCCTGGTCGGCCCGGTCTACCAGGCGGGCGCCGCGACCACGGCCGCGCTCCAGACCCTCGGCCGGCTGCCGAATGTCCACCGCGTGCCGGCGGTGACGGAGGCGGCGATCGCCTCGTGCGCCATCGGCCTCGATGTCTGCCTGATCGCCTATCGTCTCGGCGCCGGGACCGATGGCATCAATCCGTTGAAGCTCTATCAGTACCTTGCGGCCGGGCGCCCCGTCGTGGCGACTCCGTTGCCCGCGCTCGAGAGCTTCCGCGACGTGATCGCGATCGGACGGACGCCGGCGGAGTATGAATCCTGTATCGCGCAGGCCCTGGCTTCCGGTAGCGCCCCCTCGGAGCGCGCGAGGCGCCAGGACCGCGCGCGCGCCTTCGACTGGGATCGGATCGCCCTGAACCGCCAGGCGCTCATCCAGGACTATCTGAACATGCGCGCCAGGTGATCGGCCTTGGGCCGGTCCTTCAGGTCGGCGTTTTGCCCCCGCCGAGCCGGCGCGCGACCGCGGCGCGCAGGCTGCGGGCGAGGACCCGAGCGCTCTCCCGCAGGGAAGGAATCTCCCGGCGCTCCCTGGCCTGGGCCGCGATCCTGCTTTGCAGGAGCCCGGGATGGATCGCCCGGAGCGGAAACGAAGGGAGCCGCTCGCGCGCGGCGCGCAGCCGATCGTCCGCGGCGAGACGTTCCCGGCTGACGAACAGGAAGGAGTTCTGCCGGTACCACCACAGGATGTCGTCGTCGTCCCAGGTGCGATCACGGAGGCAGTCCACCGCCTCGAAGCGTTGAGCGGCGAACAGCTCGAACCAATAAGGGGGCCACTGCTCGTTGACGTGATGGGTGCCTCCCTGTCCGGGAGGCGCTGCGGAGAACAGCACGACCGGGGCGAGCCGCGTCAAGGACGCGACGAATCCCGCGGCGCATTCCGCGGGAAGGTGCTCGGCCACTTCGAGAGAGACGGCGAGATCGAATCGCCGCGCGCACTCCAGGGGGCGTTGCAGATCACAGAGGGTGACCGCCGCGCGGGGCACGATCAGCTGCCGGGCATCGAGCCACGTCCCCTCGAATCCCTGGATGTCGGCGACGCCATGCTGCTGAAACGTCGAGAGCCAGGTGCCCACTCCGCAACCCACGTCGACAACCGAAAGGGGGCGCACCAGGTCCAGCACCAGCGGGACGATCCGTTCCGCCGAGCGTCGCGTCGCGGCATGACGGTCGCGGTAAAACTCTTCGGTGTAGTCCTGCACTAGGGGCCTCCGTGTGGGGCGCGGCGCGAGCCCGCGCCGGCAAGCGCCGATTCGTAGATGCCGATCATCGCCTCGATCATGGTGTCACGGGAGTAGAGCCGCAGGGCGCGTTCCCGTGCCGCGTTCCCCAGGCGGCGGGCGAGCGCGGCGTCGCCGAGCAGCGAGGCGATCGAGGCCGCGAGCCGATCCGGGCGTCCGGCCGGGACGATGAGTCCGGATACGCCGTGCTCCAGCACCTCGCGGTTGCCGCCGATATCGGTGGCGATCACCGGAAGTCCCGAGGCCATCGCCTCGATGATGCTGTTGCTGGTCCCTTCCTGGCTGGCCGAGGCCTGGACATAGAGGTCGAGAGAACCGTACA
>JAYUCR010000050.1:0-6103 GCA_043740165.1 Acidobacteriota bacterium
GCCACCAGCACCTCGGCGAGCCGGACGCGGAACAACGGCTGGCCGGGATTCTCGCGCGCACCCCTTGAGAAGTAACCGAGGGCGATCGGCATCTCTCCCTTTTCCTTCATGATGACGCCCAGCCCGTAGAGAGCCGCGGGGTATCCGGGCGCCGCGTACAGCGCCTCGTGGTACATCCTGATGGCGCGCGCCGAGTCATTCGTGCCGACCTGGTGCATCCTGCCGAGGGCGGCCGCCACCTCGGCGTTGTGCGGCAGCAGGGTGAAGACCCGCTCCTCGATGGCGACGGCGCGGGCGTAATCGCGGGCGGAGGCCAGGTCGACGGCGATGCGATGGCAGGCCAGGGGGTCGACGTGGCCCGCGCAGGCCAGGCAGCTGTCCGGGTTCGGGGCCGTGCCCGGCGCCGACAGGATGTTCGGGGCCACGAGGAACAGCCCTTCAAGGACCATGAACGCCGTCAAGCTGCGCAGGAATATCTTCACGCCGGGGACCTCCTTCTCCGGGAGGAAAAGATTGTGCCCGGCGGCTCGTTGCGCAAGCGATTGCAGATCTGTAATCTGCCCGGCGGAGGGACCCCGCATGCGCGCTGCCCGGATCATCCCGCTGACCCTGATTCTCATCGGCCTGGGGCTCGACCTGCCCCACGGCGCGCCCCCCACCCCGACCCACGGGGCGACCGCGCCGGCGACCGTGCCCACGCCGACGGGGGCCGGTACGGCTCCCGGCGGCGCCGGGGCGCGGGTGCGGCCGGCCGATCTCGTGCTGTTTGGAGGCCCGGTCTACACCGTCGACGCCGTCCGCACCTGGGCCGAGGCGGTCGCGGTGCGCGGCGAACGGATCGTCTACGTCGGCTCCGGCCAGGGGGTGACCGCCTACATCGGACCCAAGACGAAGAAGGTCGACCTTCAGGGAAGGATGCTGATGCCGGCGTTCCAGGACGCCCACATCCACCCGATCTCGGGCGGCACCTCCTACTCGCTCGGCTGCTCCCTGTACGACGTGGAAGGGAAGGGGGCATACGTGAAACAGGTGGCCGACTGCGCCGCGAAGCGCAAGTCCGCCCCCTGGATCAAGGGGGATGGCTGGAGGCTCTCCGATTTCGCGCCGACGGGGATTCCGGATCGGCGCCTTCTCGACGCGGCCGTCCCCGATCGGCCGGTCTACCTCGAATCCTCCGACGGCCACTCCGCCTGGGTGAACACGAAGGCGCTGCAGCTCGCCGGCATCACCCGCGACACGCCCGATCCGGCGGGCGGCCGCATCGATCGCGATCCGAAGACCGGCGAGGCGGTCGGCAGCCTCCAGGACGGCGCCATGGCCCTTGTCGGCGACAAGGTTCCCCCTTATTCCGTCGAGGAGAAGACGGAGGGACTCCGCTATGCCCTCAAGATGCTGAACCGGTTCGGCATCACCTCGTTCCAGGACGCCAGCGTCAGCGAGGACGACCTGCGCATTTACCGCGCGCTCGACGACAAGGACGAGCTGACGGCGCGGGTGGTCGGATCGATGTGGTGGGAGCGGAGCAAGGGTCTCGAGCAGGTCCCCGGCTTCCTCGAGCAGCGCCGGCGCTACACGCGCGGCAACCTGCGCGCCACGACGGTCAAGATCATGCAGGACGGCGTGATGGAGGTGCAGACCGCGGCGATGCTGCAGCCATACCTCGGCAAGGGGGACGGGCGCGGGCTGACGATGATCGACCCGGAGAGGCTTAAGGAATATGTCACGGCGCTCGACAAGGAAGGCTTCCAGGTGCACTTCCACGCCATCGGCGACGCGGCGATCCGCGAGTGCCTCGACGCGGTCGAGGCGGCACGGCGCGCCAACGGGGCGCGCGACTCCCGGCACCACCTTGCCCACATCCAGCTCTTCAGTCCCAGCGACATCCCCCGCTTCCGGCAGCTCGGAGTCGTCGCCAACTTCCAGCCGCTGTGGGCCTATGCCGACGGCTACATCACCGACCTGACGCTGCCGTTCCTCGACAAGGAGCGCCAGCGCTGGATCTACCCGATCGCCTCGCTCCTGAAATCCGGGGCGGTGGTGGCGTTCGGCAGCGACTGGTCGGTGTCGTCCGCCAACCCGCTGGAGGAGATCGAGGTCGCGGTCACCCGCATGGGCTGGAGCGGGCAGACGACGACCCCATTCATCCCCGAAGAGAGAATCGATCTGCGCGACGCCCTGGCGGCCTTCACGCTGAACGCCGCCTACGTCAATTTCCAGGACGATAAGACCGGCTCGATCGAGGTCGGGAAGCTGGCCGATCTGATCGTCGTCGACCACAACCTGTTCGCCATCCCGCCGACGCAGATCGCCGAATCGAGGGTGCTGCTGACGCTGATGGGGGGGAAGCCGGTCTACGGCAACCTGGCGCTCGACGAGCCGGCGCGGTAGGTCGGCGCATGGCACCTGGTCGCTCCTGGTCGCGCGTCAACCGGCTGCGTCGGGATCAGTTGCGGGGCCGGGGTGACTTCGGCCCGTGGGCCGGGCGCCGTCCGCCCCGCGATGACGAGGGCGGCACTCCCCCGCCCTGACTGCGCGGAACGGTCGCCGTAGCTTCTACGACCATGCCGTTCCCGGCGCCGTCCGTCACCAGGTAGCGGACGGTGTAGACGCGCCCCGTCCCGTTGCCGAGGCGCTCGGCGCGCAGCCGGAAGCCGAAATCGGCGGTGCCAATCGTCGCATCGGAGACATCACCGAGCGTCACGTGATCCCCCGGATCCACGGAGCCGTCCGGCTCGCTGCTGGTCACCGATTGCAGGATCACCTGCGTCTCGCCGCAGGCGTCGGAGGCGGACAGGAGCGCCTGCACCTCGACCATCTTGTGGTTGGCCGGCCAGAGACGGTCCGGGGTCAGGCGCAGCGTAGCTCCCGGTGCGGTTGTATCGACGACGCGCACCACGACATCTCCCGTGCTCGCCGCCCCGGCCTGATCGGTCACCCGCAGCGTCAGCGCGTGGTCGCCCATCGGGAGTGTCGTCGTCAGGAGCGGCCCCTGCCCGACCAGTCGACGCGCCGGCAGTGAGAAATCCTCGAACCACTCGTAGCTTGCAATGTCGTCCGCCGTCCCGGGCGTCGAATCGGGATCGCTCGACGCCGCGCCGTTCAACAGCACCGCCGCCCCCGCCGCCGAGGTGCATTCGACGCTCGAGACCGCCGTCGCCTCGGCGCGCGGCGCATGGTTGGGGAAGGAGCCCTGGTTCAAAATGACCGCCAAAGCGAGGTCGCCGAATCCGGTCGGGTAAGCCAGAACGAGGTCCATGCGGCTGTCGTGATCGAAGTCCGCCGCACTGAACACAGCCGTCAAGAATTCCAGTCCCGGAGCCTGGGACAGATAGTAAGTTGCCTGGCCCAGGGTTCCGTTCGAGCCTCCCGGGAGAATTCCGATCTCGTTGTGTGCATCTCCCCCGGGGGCAAAGGCGATATCCTCGTTCCCATCCCCATTGAAATCACTGACCAGCATCTCCTGAATCCAACCGGCGTCTCTCAGGACGACCGGCGCGCCGAAGGTTGCGTCTCCATGGCCCGACCAGTTCGATATGCTCCCGAAATTATTCCCCACCAGATCCAGGTGACCATCACCGTTCATGTCGATCAGCATCACTGTGTATGCCACGCCTGCCAGAGATTGCGGCAAGGAAAATGCGCCACCGCCCAGTCCCGTCAGGACAAGGGCTTCACCGGAACCGGTCGCAATGACAAGATCCGACAGGCCGTCGCCATTGAGATCACCTGTAGCAAACATGCGGGGGATTGCGTTGATCGGCAGGAGAACAGGGGTTGCGAAGGCCCCTCCGCCAAGATTCCTGACCAGCAGGACTTGCCTCGATTCGTCCTGTGACAAGACCGCCAAATCCGGGAGGTCGTCGTGGTCAAGCTTCAGAGTGCGGATCGCTCGCGGTCCCGCGATCGGGGCGATCCACACGGCCGGGGCAAAAACGCGCCCTCCGACACCTCGATGCAGGTAGAGACCCGGCAGCGGTCCATCAATGGCGACGACAATATCCCGGCGCTCGTCACCGTCCACATCGACGACGAGCGCGCCTGCCGGGGATCCGGCCGTGGCAAGTCTCTGACGAGGGGAGAAGCTTCCATCTCCACGTCCATAGAAGACGGACAATTCTGCTGCCGATCCATAACCCGGCAGGAGATCCGGGTTGCCGTCACCATCGAGGTCGTCGACCGAAAGGTCCTCGGAGATGAGGTCATCGACGGCGAAGACATACGCGGAAGGTGCGACCAGCTCCGGGACCCGTACGCCGAGCACTCCCGTCCCCTGTCCGAGCAACACCGTCACGATGCCCGGATAGTGTGAGAGCGCGGCAACGTCCTCGCGGCCATCCCTGTCAAAGTCGTCCTGGAGCAAGGCGACGGGGGCGATCCCGGTCTGAAAAGACTCGACCTTTTCGAAGGTGCCGTGCCCCGATCCGTGGTAGACATCCCCCGAGTTGTGGAAACAGCAGATCGCGCCATGCCTGAAGGTGAGAGCCAGATCATCGTGGCCGTCGTCGTCGAGATCCCCGATCGCCACCCCGACCTGTCCGTCGGCGAGCATCGCAACGAAGGATCCAGTCCCGAAGGTGCCATCCCCGTGCCCCTCGAGGGTTTCAACCGAGTTGATTTCGTCGGTGTTGTTGAAGCCCACGAAGAGAACGTCCGGAATCCCGTCCTCGTTGAAATCATGGGTGACCAATTTAACCGGGTGGAAGTATGAGTTGCTCGGTCCGGTCGGTACCGAAGGCAGAACACCGAAATTCCCGCCGCCAGCACCCATGTAGACGCTGAGATCGTTGGATCCGGCATTCGCCACAAGCATGTCGAGCCGCCCGTCCCGATCGATGTCGGCAACCGCGATGTCGCTCGAATGGAGACCCGCCTGGAAGGCATGAGGCGAGCCGAGCCCTCCCCCTCCATCTCCGAGCAAGACCCTCGTTTCCCCGAAGAAGTGCGTGACCGCGAGGTCGGCGTGGCCGTCGGCATTAAAATCTCCGGTCGCCAGGGCACTCGGGCTGTCTCCCGTCGGCACCAGCGTGACGGGGCCGAATTGGCCTGCGCCGTTCGATCGCATCACACCTATTCCGTCGAGCCGGGGAAAAACCACCACGAGATCGTCCACACCATCACCGTTGAGATCGGCCGTCAGGACGTCCACCGGGATATCGGGCATGGCGTAACGCTTTTCGGGGCGGAAGGCTCCGCCGCCTAGGCCGATGAGGACGGAGAGGTCCTCCGAATCGCGATTGACGACGGCGATGTCTCGGATGCCATCGCGGTTGAAATCACCACTCGCCAGGGCGATCGGTATCGCGCCCACCGTGTAGCCGGGGTTCGGGAAGATCGGCCGGGCAGCGGCATGGACCAACGGGGTGATCGACAGACCGGCAAGGAGCACAAGCGCACAGCGGGCGATCAAGGTTGCACCGACCCTGAGCGGCCGGCGACCGGGCTTTGTTTCCATCGGGCGATCTGTCCTCGCGTGTTGCGGTGCGGAGTGCCAACGGGCACCCCTCCATGTACCGGGACGCGAAGGTCCTGTCAAGCGGCAGGATCGTGAAGCACGAAACGGAGATTCGGGGTGCGCAGGTACGCGACACGGGCGGGCGGCTGGTGCGCCCGGAGGGACTCGAACCCCCGACCACCGGATTCGAAGTCCGGTGCTCTATCCAGCTGAGCTACGGGCGCGTCGCGCCTCTGTACCACGACAGCACCCCCCGCGCCAAGACCGGTCGTCAGCGACGGGTCGTCAGCGAGAGACAGATGCGGAATCCACCGATGCGCGGGCCGCCGGGTCCGAGACTTCGAAGGAAATCGTCGCGTCGGTGTGGGGCCGGGCCGGCTCTCCGGGCCAGCGGAGATGGTAGGTGTACCGACCGCCGTCCAGGCGCGATGTGTCGACCTGATCCGTGACGCTGGAGCACTGGCCGGCCGGCTGGCGGACCAGGTCCCCGAACCGGAACGCCGGCGATTCTCCCTTGGTCAGATAGCGGAGAATCCCTTCCATTGGGCGTCCCGATCGGCCGGGGCAGAGCCAGGTTCGGATCTCGAGCGGGTCGCCGCGCCGTACCGTGGTGCCCTCCGCCGGTAACCTGCCGACGGTCTCATGACCGGT
>JAYUCR010000051.1:0-6084 GCA_043740165.1 Acidobacteriota bacterium
GACCAGTCGATGTTCTTGAGCTCCTCGGCCCGGAGGATCCGGCCGGCGGCGCAAAGCAAGACCATCAGGAACGGCAGCGCCTTTCGGTTCGGTCGTCGCATCGTTTCCTTCCAGGCATCAGGTCGGCCGCCGCCAGCGACATCGGGCGGGCCCGGTAGAGGTCGGCGCACTGCCGGCAGATCCCCTGTCCCGCCACCCAGCCCGGGATGTCCTCCATGATGGCGGTGACGACCGCGTCGGGCAGGAGCGCTGGTTCCGGCTCCAGGTCGACGGTCGGGAAGGAGCAGACGCCGCACCGGGGACTCGCTTCCGCCGCGTCCTCGAGACCGAAGGCGACCGCGGGGTCGGCGGCGAGGGTGACCAGATCCGGGTGGGCGGGTCGCGCCGCGTCGAACAGGCGATCGAAGCACTCCTCCGTGCGCTCCTTCAGGGCGGGAAAGGCACGGCGGAATTCCATCAACCTGGCGTCGCGCGCGCCCGCATCAAGAATGCCGCGCGCCACCAGCCGGCCGTCGACGGAACAGTTCCACAGGGTGCGATAGCGATCCTGGAGTCGTCGGTCGTGGGACGGGCCGGCCGGTTGCCTCGGCAGGCGCGGCTCGTACTGGAACGCGGGGTCGAGCATGTCGGCGATGTGAGTGAGCTCGCGCCGCAGGAACGCCCGCGCGCTCTCGCGGACGACGAGCGTTTCGGGACGGATCGTGATGACGACCGAGCGCTCGATCCCGCCCGCGACGAACAGCTCCGCTCCCTGATCCTTGTCTCTCGCCGCCCAGCCGAGCAGGATGCGGCGCACGGAGTCGAGAAGCGGCCCTTGCTCGAGGACGGCCTCGCGGACCGGCTCTCCCAGCCCGAGGCGCGAGAACCACGCGCCATCGACGCGCTCGAAGGCGCGATCGCGCTTCTCGGGGTCGGTCAGCGCATAGGCCGCCTCCCGCTCGCGGTGGTAGGCGGCCTCGCCGTCCCCGCCCCGGATCGCCGCCCAGACGGCCGCCTCGACCAGGCGCGGATGGCAATCAATGCTCCAGCTCACGGCTCCTCCGGACCGCACGGCCCGGGCCCGCCCGGACCGGGGGCGCAGCCGTCCACGCCGCCCCCCGCGCTGCCGCACGCCATGGGGGCCTGATCTTCGATCGGCAGCCGCAGCCGCAGCAGCCCGGGGCCGATCGGGACGGCGAAGCGGGCGCACTCGCCCCTCACGAACTCCAGACAAAGCCCGGCCAGCCGGCCGTAGAAGCCGTCGGGGTCGGCGCGCATGACGCGGTGCGCGAAGGAGGGGAGGAAGCGGCCCAGGTGGTCACGAAGGAACAGCCGTGTCGCCCGCCGCGTTTCCTCGGCCATCTCCGCATCGCCCGTCTCGACGGCGTGGGCTTCCTTGCGGGCCAGGAACGCGAGGAACTCGAGCTCGCAGGAAATGTGATCGATGCGCTCGCGCGTCGCCGGGCCGAGCCGGAGCCCGAAGGCGGTCAGAAAGCCGGCCAGATCGCTCAGCTCCTGGGGCCGCTCGAAAAGGGTGTCGTCGCCGTACTCGGTCTCGTAGGGCGGCACCGTGCCCCGGCCGGTGTGGCCGAAGAGGCCCAGGAGGATCGCTTCCTGCGCCGCGGGATCCGAAAGGTCGTCGTGCGACACCAGCGCCCGGACCTTGGTCTCGAGCACGGCCCGGGCGTCGGCGTCGAGGAGCGCCGCGGCCGCGGCCAGAGCCGCTGCGGCCTCCGCGGACCCGAAGCGCCACGGCGCCCCGCCGGCCGGAGGCCGGAACCCGAGCGACAGGGCCTCGTAGAACAGGCTTCTGCAGAGAGCGACGTCGCGCTTCGCTGCGGGCGCGAGGCTGGCTGTCAGGTCGGTGTCCATATCGGCTCCTAGATTGAATTGGCGTGGATCGCCGGGCGCACGTGGATCGGCTCCTCGACGGTGGTGCGGAACAGCTCCTCGCCTTTCTGCCCGTAAGCGATCACGGTGTCGTTGTAGATCGTCACCGGCTTGCCGCGCAGCTCTCCTTCGTAGATCTTCGGCCCTTCCTTGATGTCGTAGCGGAAGATGATCCGGTTCGATTTCCGGAACAGCTGGAGCACGGCCAGAAGCTCGCGGTCCGGATGGGTGTATCTCTCGATCGCCTGGTCGACGCCCGGGCCGAACATCTGCTTCAGGTAATCGCGCGGCACCCAGCGCGGCGGGATGTAATAGCCGTTCGGCTCGGTGCCGAACTGCGGATAGAGCGGTAGAGCCACCTTCGCCACGTGAACCAGGTAATAAAGGGGATGGTGACGGTCCTCCGCCCAGGTGCCGTCCTGGCTCATCTTCACCAGCCCCTGCATCCGGATCTGGCCGATGCAGGCCTCCATGCAGCGGGTCTCCATCGGAACGCCGGCGCTCTCCGGGTCCTTGCCTTCCACGCGGGGGTAGCAGCCGATGCACTTCTCGGAGACCCGGGTGTTGCCGCGGTACATCGACTTCTTGTAGGGGCAGGCTTCGACGCACTTGCGATACCCTCGGCACTGCTCCTGATCGATCAGGACGATGCCGTCCTCGGGCCGCTTGTAGATCGCCTTGCGCGGACAGGCCGCGAGGCAGGCCGGGAAGGAGCAGTGGTTGCAGATGCGGGCCAGGTAGAAGAACCAGGTCTTGTGCACCGGCAGTGCCTCGCCGGTCGGGCTGAGCTTGAGGGGGACCCCCTTGGCGCCGACCGGATTGTCCTCGTAGATGTTCGGGGAGTTCCACTCCTGGTCGGTCGGGAGGTAGCCGAGGACGCGCGACGAGTCGGGCGAGAGGACCGGGCCGCGCGCCTCGAAAATGGTTTTGCCGTCGAAGTGGCCATACGGCCCCTTCGTGTCGCCCCCGGTCTGGCCCGACCAGCCCTGCCCCCCCGGGTTGGCCTTGTCGAGCAGCTCGAGGATTTTCGCGTCCCAGAATTGCGGGTAGCCGCCGTACGGCTTGGTCTCCACGTTCGCCCACCACATCTGCTCCTGCCCTTTGCTGAAGGTCCAGGTCGACTTGCACGACATGGTGCAGCTCTGGCAGGCGATGCAACGGTTGATGTTGAACACGAAGGCGAACTGCCGCGCCGGATAGGCCGGCTCGTACGGATACTCCATCTCGCGTCCGAGCTGCCAGTTGAGAACCTTAGTCATGGGCGCACCCTCCGGCCCCAGACGCCGACGACCTCGCGGACGATCGCCGCCACCGCCGGCTCCCCGAGGTGAACGAAGGCGCGGTGCGCGCCGGCGTAGAACGGCTCCTTGAAGAGGCTCAGGACCTGGGGCTCGCTGTACCCCAGCCGGGCGAACTCCTCCGCGAACACGTAGGTCATCTCGCGCTCCTCTTCTTCTCCGGCCGGGAGCGCGACGCCCACCAGCACCATGGGGTCCTGCGGGTCGGGGTCGTCGTAAGGCATGCGCTCATCCTTCCTTGGTTGCGACCTTGATCAGGTCGCCCTCGATGTACCGCTTCATGTAATCGCTCTCGTTGTCGGGGGTGAAGCCGGTGGTGGCCGGCTGCCAGATCCCCTTGCCGCCCAGGCCTCCGTCCTCCGCCTTGGTCACCCGCACCAGCGCCTCCTTCGGCACGGTGTTGATCGCGTGGTTGTCGGCTTCCCCTCCGAATATGAAGCCCATGAAGGCCTTCGCCTTGTGGAACAGCGTGTCGGTCTGGTGCATCGGCATGTGCCAGTTGCGGGTGAGCGACTGCTGCGATCCGTAGCGCAGATTCGACTGGTAGCCGGTGCCCTCGGACAGCGCCCGCCCGTCCGGCCGCGTCTCGTGGGCCTTGACGCTCCGCTCGGTGGCGATGAAGGGGGCGTGCTTCATCATCACGATGTTGTAGGGGTAGGCGTGGTTGTACTTCACGCGCAGCATGCAACGCGCGACCTTGTAGAACGGGTCGCTCGGGCGCGCCCCGACATAGGGACGATCGGCGGGGTTGGCATCGACGTAGACGTAATCGCCGTCGTTGATCTTGAGGTCGCGCGCCGCCTGCGGGTTGATGTGGAGCTGGTGCTCGCCGACCGAGGGCGATCGCTTGTCGAGACGGTACGGGTCGCCGAAGTTGGAGTCGTAGAGCATGTGCCAGTCGACGTTCGACCAGGACGAGTGCACGCGGTGGCGCGTCTTGGGGGTCAGGCAGAAGAAGCGGAACCCTTTCTCCCACAGGAAATTCTTCGTGGTCTTCACCTGCGCCCAGGGCATCTTGATGTTGCGGATGGTGCGATCGTCCCAGTGCTGCGCCGTCGGGAGAATGCCGTAGCTCTCCGGCCGCACGAGCGGATTGCTCGAGACGATGACGTTCGGCAGGTAGGGCGTGGCCTCCGGACCCTCGCGGTGGACGATGAAGTTCTCGCCGTATTCGATCGCCTCCGGAACGTCGGCATAGGCGTGCAGCCGGCCCGTGTCGGTGTGGAACGGCTCGTCGTCGTGCACCTGCTCGTAGAAGGGGATGCGCGGGTAGGTGCGGAAG
This sequence comes from Acidobacteriota bacterium, assembly GCA_043740165.1. Lineage (GTDB taxonomy): Bacteria > Acidobacteriota > Polarisedimenticolia > Gp22-AA2 > Gp22-AA2 > JAYUCR01. The sequence goes on from JAYUCR010000051.1 coordinate 4,450, forward strand.
TTCATCAGGCTGCCGCCCGGAGGTCCGTACTTGCCGGCCATGATGTCGTCGAGCTTGTAACCCCGGGTGGTCGTCGAGCTGTCCAGAAGCCGCTGGATGTAGACGCCGCGTCGGCCGACGTGCTCGAAGTGGAACATGTCGTGGAAGCGCGAATCGCCCGTCACCTTGCCCAGGGCGTCACCAATCCCGGCCAGGATCGCCAGGTCGTCCTTGCTGTCGAACACCGGCGGGATGCCGCCCTTCCAGATTTGCAGGAACGGGTTCGAGCAGGAGGCGGTGATCTCGAGGCCCTCGAACTCCAGCCAGGAGTTGGCGGGCAGCGCGATGTCCGCGTACTCGATCGACGCGGTCATCTGGATATCGATCGACATGATCATCTCGACGTTCGGGTTGACGTTCTTGATCATCTCGTAGGCGTGCTTCGCGTTGTTGATCAGGTTCACGTTGGTGAACATGAGCGCTTTGGTGGGCGTCGGCATGTGCGTCTTGCCGGTGAAGACCTTGCGTCCGAGCTTGGGGGTGTTGACGATGAGCGCCTGGTCGCCATGATTCCAGTAGGCCGGCTCCTCGTCCTTCGTGTAGGCGTGCGCCTTGATCACCTCGCCCGGGGCGTCGGGATCCAGGTTCAGCTCGAAGGGGTCCTCGGCCACCCAGCCCTTGAACCCCGGGCCCGTCCAGGGTGACCCCTGGAACAGCGCGGACTTGTAGTTGCCGGCCCAGGTGTGGCAGCCGGCGCCCGGCTGGCCGATGTTGCCCGTGAGCATCAGCGGCAGATGGGCGGCGCGGTTCATCTCGGTGGCGTGGAACCAGTGGTTGATCCCCTCGCCCTGGTGGATGGCGGCCGGCTTGAGCGTGGCGAGGTCCTTCGCCAGTTGCTCGATCAGGTCTTTGGGCGACTGGGTGATCTCGCAGACCGTCGCCAGGTCGTAGTCCTTGAGGTGCCTGGCGTAAAGCGTCCAGAGGGTGGCGACCGGGATCATCCTGCCGTCCACGGTCTTGACCGTGAAGGTTCCCTCGAGAGCCGGGTCGATCCCCTTGCCGGTCATCCGCGCCCCGACGTCGTCGCGGGTCAGGGCGCGCGGCCCCTTTATTCCGCGGTCCCAGATCACGAAGTCGCCGAGCGCTGCATGCTGCTCCGGCTTCAGCCCCTGAATCTTCATCGAGGGCCCGTCGGGCGACAGCGTGGTCTTGTAGTCGCGGAAGATCTCGTGCGCGCGCAGGCGCTTGAGGTTGTCGGTGCGGACCAGGAGCGGGAAGTCGGTGAACTTCTTGACGAACTCCTCGTCGTACCAGCGGTTGTCGATCATCAGCCGCGTCACGCCGAGCCAGAGGGCCGCGTCGGTCTGCGGGCGGATCGGGATCCAGTAGTCGGCCTTGGTCGAGGGCGGGCCGTACTCGGGGGAGATGACGACGATCTTCGCGCCGCGCTCCATCGTCTCGATGAACCAGTGCGAGTCGGTCAGCTTGTTCTCGACCAGGTTCTTCCCGTCCATGATGATCAGCTTCGAGAAGCGCAGATCGTTGAAGTCGCAGTCCGAGGCCTGGAGCCCGTGCACCCAGGGATGGCCCGGGGCCTGGTCGCCGTGCCAGGTGTAGTTGGACCAGTTGCGCCCGGCCAGCGCCTCCTCCTGCTTG
>JAYUCR010000052.1:0-2482 GCA_043740165.1 Acidobacteriota bacterium
GTGAGGACCTTGGTCGTGCCGTCGCGGTGGGCCACCCGGATCGCCCCCCCCGTGCCCAGGCCGGCGGGATCCTCCACGAATGCCACTCTCTGGCCGTCCGGCGAGACGCGCACCGAGTGAATCGAGCCCGATGCCTTGTACAGCCGCGTACCCGCCGGGTACTCGAGCCAGCTGTCCGCGCCGAAGCCGGTCGATCGCGCCACCGCGAAGTCGGTGCCGGAAGGATCCCAGTCGCCGTCCTCGACGTCGAGCATCAGCTCCTTGGGCGTGCCGCCGTTGAGGGGGACGGTGGCGAGCGTCCCGGAGAAGCGCTCGCCGGCGATGTAGCGTCGATGGATGGACAGCGCGAGCTCGCCCGGCCGCGTCGCCAGCACATCGGCTTCGCGATGGCCCAATGGTCGCGACTCCGGGCTGCCGGAGAGCACGAGGCGCACCTCCGGCGCCGCGACACCCACCGCCTGGCTGTAGATGATGGCCCCCTCCGAACTCGCGAAGCGGGCGCCTCCGATGCGGCCTCGGTCGAAGGTGAGCTGCTGGTACACCGGCTCCGAGCGCCCGGCCAGGCGGCCGCGCGCCACCCACGCCGCTGCTGCGACCGCCGCAAGAACGAGCCCCGCGATCACAAGATTGCGCGCCTTCCGCCTCCGGCCGATGGGCGGGGCCTGCGCGCCCATGGTCGCCTGCACCAGGTGCTTGAGGTGGAAGGCGAGATCGCGCGCCGACTGGAATCTCTCCTCCTGGTTCTTCTCCAGGCAGCGCCGCACGGCGACGGCGGCCGCCGGGGGAAGGGCGGGATTGGCCACCAGGGGATCGACCGGCTCCTCGTTGAGCACGGCGCTCATGGCCTCGACCGGGGACGCCCGTTGGAACGCGCGCGTGGCGGTCAGCATCTCGTACAGCACGATGCCGAGGGCAAAGATGTCCGCGCGGTGATCGAGGGATTCGCCCAGCACCTGCTCCGGCGACATGTACCCCGCGGTGCCTCGCGCCACGCCGGGGCGGCTGGGCGGGGAGGCGGTGGAGTCGTCGGGATCGGCCGGTGTGCGCGGCGTCTCCAGCGTGGCCAGGCCGAAGTCTAGGAGCTTGATGCGGCCGTCGACGGTGATGAACACGTTGGCGGGCTTGACGTCCCGATGGCGGATGCCCTTCTCGTGGGCCGCGGCCAGCGCGCTCGCGATCTGGATGCCGTACTCGAGCGCCTTCCGATAAGGAATGGGGCCGCGGTCCATCCGCTGGCGGAGCGACTCACCTTCCAGCAGCTCGGAGACGACGTAGGGGACCTCGCCCTCCGACCCCACGTCGAAGACGGCCAGGATGTTTGGGTGGTTCAGCGATCCGGCGGTGCGGGCTTCGCGGTCCAGGCGACGGATGTATTCGGGCGTGGCCAGCGACGAATGGATGACCTTGACCGCGACGTCGCGCCGCAGGCGCGTGTCCCGAGCGCGGTAGACCTCGCCCATGCCTCCGGCCCCGAGCCGCCCGACGATCTCGTAAGGGCCGAGGCGATCGCCGGTCGAGAGGGCGATGGCAACCTCCGGAGGCTACCTGTGCCCCGCGTGTCCCTCGTAACGGAACGACACCCCGAAGGTGGCGCGGGCGTAGGGATGGAAGCCGGGGGTCGTCCAGGACTCCACCAGATCGACCTGAAGGCGCAGCACCGGGACGATGTTGGGCGGCTTCTCCCCTGGCTCCAACGGGTTGATCTCGATGTCGACGCCGCCCCCGACCGCGGCGGCGCCGGAGCGGACCCGCGGCCGGGGAGTGCCCGTGGCGCCGTTGTCGCCGGCGGTGGCGTTTGGGCCCGACGGGTACTGAAGGCCGCCCATGCCGTGAAAGAACGGCTCGATGGCGCTCTGGCCGCGCATCGAGTAGCGGAGGCCGATCATCCACCCGTCCACCGTATGGCCGGATTCCATCCCCGCGATGTATTCGGCCGCCTCCGCGAAAAGGAAGAGCGACCGCTTCGTCGGGCTTGGGCCGCCATCCGCTTTGGCCGGTTCGGCGCCGGTATCCAGGGCCGCACGCAGGCGCGCTGTCCCTTTCAGGAGGTCGCCGGTGACCGGCGTGGCCTGTCCGACGTCGTTCACCAGGATCCCCACCAGCCGGATTCCACAAGAAAGCCGCGCGGCAATCGCTTGTTGTTTTTCCGGCGAGATGCCGACAAAGCATTCCGTGAAGTGGCGATCGGCCTGCGCCGGGACGGGAAGCAGGACCAGCACCAGAAGGAGAGGCAGTCGTCGCGTGTCCATGGTCCTCCTTGGCGGAGAGAGTGAGGCGGAGGGGAATATACGTCATTTCGCATGCCGGGCCGCCTGGTGTATCAACGGCGGATGCGATCCCGCCCTTCCCGCGCTGCGCTTGCCGTCCTGCTCGCCGCGGGAGCAGCGGCCGTGCACGCGGGCGCTCTCGATTGCGGGTTCGTGAACTTCGACGACGGCCACTTCGTGCAGGACAACCCGTTCGTCCGGGAAGGGTTCACCGC
>JAYUCR010000053.1:0-6072 GCA_043740165.1 Acidobacteriota bacterium
GAGGTGCTGTCGCGCCTCGGCCTCTACATGGCGACGGTCCTCCTGGGGCTGGCGCTGCACCAGTTCGTCACCTACCCCATTGTTCTGAAGCTGTTCGCCCGGATGTCGCCGCGCTTTTTCTTCTCCCACATGCGCGAGGTGATGCTGACCGCCTTCTCGACCTCCTCCAGCAACGCCACGCTCCCGACCAGCCTGCGGGTCGCGGAGCACGAGCTCGGCATCCCGCGCTCGATCGGGAACTTCGTCCTGACCCTGGGCTCGACGCTCAACCAGAACGGCACGGCGCTGTATGAGGGGATCACCGTCCTGTTCCTGGCGCAGTTTTTCGGAATCCATCTGACGCTCGGCTCGCAGATCACCGTCGTGCTGCTGTCGATCCTGTCGGGCATCGGCACCGCCGGCGTCCCGGGCGGCTCGCTGCCGCTGGTCACCGCCCTCCTCGTGACGGTCGGCGTCCCGGCGGAGGGGATCGGCATCATCTTCGGCGTCGATCGCCTGCTCGACATGTGCCGCACGGTGCTCAACGTCACCGGGGACGTGACCGCGGCGGCGTGCGTGGCGCGATCCGAGGCGGGGCGGCCCGCCGAGGGTGCGTCGCCCCCCACGCTCGCATCCTGAAACGCGATTGACCATGGTGGACCGCGCTGCTATTCTGCGCGCCCCGTTCGCCGCCATGAACTCGCCCTCGATCGCGCCGTCGATCGCCGGGACGAGACCGGCGCGGGACGGGCGATTCGGCTCCCGGGGAGGATCGTGGTGCGCACAGCGGACGTCGTGATCATCGGCGGCGGCATCCAGGGGACCAGCGTCGCCTATCACCTCGCGCGCCGAGGCTCAACCAGCGTCGTCGTGCTGGAGAAGGAGACCCTCGCCTCGGGCTGCAGCGGGCGCACGGGCGGGGTCATCCGGCAGCACTACTCGACCTCGATCGTGACCGAGATCGCGCGGCAGGCGCGCGACTTCTTCGCCGGGTTCGATCGCGAGGTCGGCGGCCACAGCGGCTTCGTGCGCAACGGGCTGGTGCTGATGGTGGGCGAGAAGGATCGTGAGGCGCTGCTCGCGAACGTCGAGCTCGGGGCGCGGCTCGGCGTGCCGACGCGGATCATCGACGAAAAGGAGGCGCGCGCGCTGGTGCCGGGGCTCAACACCGACGGCGGCGTGGCCTTTGCCTACGAGGAGAACGCCGGCTACGGGGACGGCTACGGATCGACCGTGGCGTTCGCGGCGGCGGCGCGCGACCTCGGCGTCACCGTGCAGCAGAACATGCCGGCGCAGGCTGTCCTGACCGAGAACGGCCGGGTCACCGGGGTCGTCACCCCCGCCGGGACGATCGCCACCCGCACCGTCGTGAACGCCGCCGGCCCGTGGGCCGATCGGGTGGCGCTGATGGCCGGTGTCGTGGTGCCGTTGAAGCTCGAGCTGATCGAGGAGGGGGTGATCAAGGCCCCCGCCGGCGAGCCGTACCCGATCGACACTCCGAGCGTGTACGACTTCATCAACGGGCTCTCCTACCGCCCCGAGGGGGCCGGGCAGGTGATGGCCGAGGGCAACTCGTATTACAAAGGACCGCTCGACCCCGACGCCTACCCGATGAAGCCGTCCGACGCCTACATCGAGGACGTGGCGCAGCGGCTGGAGCGCTCCATGCCGCGCCTCGGCAACGGCTCGGTGCGCGGCGGCTGGGCCGGCCTGCTCGAAGGGACCCCCGATTTCCACCCGGTGCTGGGCGTGGTGCCGTCCGTCGAAGGGTTCCTGCTCTGCTGCGGATTCTCCGGGCACGGATTCAAGGAGGCGCCGGTCACCGGGCGCCTGATCGCCGAGCTGATCGTCGACGGCCGGCCGAGCCTCGACATCGCCCCGCTGTCGATCGATCGCTTCCGCACCGGGGCGCTGTTGCGATCGCGCTACAAAGACGATCCGATCATGGCCTGAGATGCCTATCGCACCTGGCACGAATCGGTACGACGCGGTGGTGATCGGCGGCGGCCACAACGGCCTGGTGACCGCGGGCTTCCTGGCGCGCGCCGGCCTGCGCACCTGCGTCCTGGAGCGGCGGAACCTCGTGGGGGGCGCCTGCGTCACCGAGGAGATCGCTCCCGGCTTCCGCGCTTCGACGGCGGCCTACATCGCCAGCATGATGCGGCCGGAGGTGATCCGCGAGCTGGGGCTGACCCGCTACGGCCTCAGCATGACGCCGTGCGATCCGCTCCTCTTCGTGCCGGCGCGCAACGGCAACGCCCTCTTCCTGTACCAGGATCACCGCCGCACCGCGGCCGGCATCGAGGCGCTCTCGGGGCGCGATGCGCGCGCCTTCGTCGCCTTCGACGCCGAGATCAAGCGGCTGGCGGGCTATCTTGAGCCATTCTTCCTCGAGCCGCCGCCCGCCCTCGACGCCGGCCTGATGGCGGCCCCGGAGTTGCTGCGCCTCGGCATGCGGCTGCGGCGGATCAGCGAGGCCGACATCGCCCGGCTGATCCGCTTCCTGACCGCGAGCGTTTTCGATCTCGTCGACGCGCGCTTCGAGCGCGACGAGGTGAAGAACCTGATCGCCTGCTCCAACGTCCTCGGCGCGCACGGCGGACCGATGACGCCCGGCTCGGCCTCCGGGCTGATGTTCCATTCGCTGTCGGGAGGCGACGCGCTGTCGCAGGGTTTCATGGGGCACGTCAAGGGAGGCATGGGGACGATCGCCGAGGCACTGGCTGCCGCGGCGCAGGCGCACGGCTGCGAGGTGCGCCGCGGCGCTTCGGTGGCCCGCATCCTGGTGGAGAGCGGCCGCGCGGTCGGCGTGGCGCTCGACGGCGGCGAGGAGATCCGCGCCCGGGTGGTGGTGAGCAACGCCGATCCGAAGCGGACGCTGCTGGGGCTCGTCGAGCCGGCGCACCTCGACGCGGAATTCCGGGACGCGATCGCCGGCATCAAGATGGCGGGCCCGTGCGCCAAGATCAATTTCGCCCTTTCGGAGGCGCCGATCCTGCCGCAGCTTCCGGCCGGCGCGTCGCCGCAGGAACGCAGCGACTTCACCATCTGCCCGAGCCTGGAGGACCACGAGCGCGCCTGGGACGAGGCGAAACATGGGCGGGCATCGTCGCGGCCCTGGGTCGACTGCGTCGTCCCGACGCATCTCGATCCCGATCTGGCGCCGCCCGGGCGCCACGTCCTGACCGCCTTCGTGCAGTATGCGCCCTACCGGCTTCAGCAAGGGGACTGGACGGTGGAGCGCGAGCGGCTCGCCGACCGGGTCACCGATGCGATCACCGAATTCGCGCCCAACTTCAAAGCATCGGTCCTGGCGCGCGACATCCTTTCGCCGGTCGATCTCGAGACCCGGTTCGGCCTCACCGAGGGGAACATCTTCCACGGCGACCTGAGCCTCGGACAGCTCTTCCTCGGCCGTCCGGTCCCCGGCTGGTCGCGCTATCGCACGCCGCTCCGGGCGCTCTACCTGTGCGGCGCCGGCACCCACCCGGGCGGCGGCGTCACCGGCGCCCCCGGATACAACGCCGCGCAGCAGATCCTCAAGGACTGGAAGTCGAAGATCCTGCGATGAGCACCCAGCGGATTGGCTCGATGATGCTTCTGGCCGCGATCCTCACGCTGGCGCTTATGCCGGCCGGCCGGGTGGCCGCGGCCGAGACACCCGCCGCGCCACCCGCCCCGCTCGCCCGGAAGAAAACCTGTACGGCGCCCGAGCACCGGCAGTTCGACTTCTGGCTCGGCGCCTGGGACGTGAAGAACCCGGCCGGCAAGCAGGTCGGAACCAACGAGATCACCAGCGAGCTCGGAGGCTGCGTGGTGCAGGAGCATTGGAAGGGGATGGGGGGCTCGGTGGGGATGAGCTTCAACATCTACGACGCGAGCGACCAGAAGTGGCACCAGACCTGGGTCGACAACAGCGGCACCCGTCTCGAGCTGGCGGGCGCCTTCTCCGGGGGGAAGATGATCCTGAGCGGCACGACGCGCGGCGCCGGGGGCGCCGTGACGCAGGAGCGGATCACCTGGACGCCACAGGACGGCGGACGCGTGCGCCAGCTCTGGGAGCAATCGAAGGACGGCGGCGCCACCTGGACCGTGGCGTTCGACGGGATCTACCAGAAGCGCGCCAGCGCCTGAGCCGCGGCGTCTGAGCGGCCTACTGATCGCGCAGCGCCACCATCGGATCGACGCGCGCCGCGCGGCGCGCCGGCAGGAACGCCGCCAGCCACGCCACCGTTGCGAGAAGCAGAGCGATGGTCAGGAAGGTCGCAAGATCCGTCGGCGGCACGCCGAACAGCAGGCTGGCCATCCCGCGCGTGACCAGGAGCGCCACCACGATCCCGCAGCCGAGGCCGATCGCGGTGAGAGTCATGCCGCGCCGCACCACCATCCGCACGACGTCTTGCGAGCGCGCGCCGAGCGCCATGCGGATGCCGATCTCCCGCGTGCGCTGCGCCACCGAGTAGGCGATGACGCCGTACAGGCCTATGGCGGAGAGGACCAGAGCCACGCTCGCGAAGACCATCAGGAGAAGCATCGCGAAGCGGCGCGTCAGCAAGGTGTCGTCCACCACCTGGTCCATGGTCCGCACGCGGAACACCGGCAGGTCGGGATCGAGATCGCGCACCGCCCCGCGCACCGCGGTCACCATCGAGGAGGGCTCGGTCGCGGTGCGCAGCGCCAGGAACATGCTGCGGCGCGGCAACTGGGTCGCCGGGAAGTAGTACTGCTCCTTCACGCGGCCATCGAGCCCGTATTTCTTCACGTGCCCAACGACCCCGACGATCTCCCGCCAGACCGGCTTGTCCGGCGTCCCTTCGCCGTACTTGGAGATGCGGTGGCCGAGCGGATCCTGTCCCGGCCAGTAGCGGTCGGCCAGCACCTGATCAATAAGGATGACCGGCAGCGTGTCGCGGCCGTCGCGCGGCTCGAAGAAGCGCCCGCGGACGAGTGATATCCCCATCGCCTTGAAGTAGTCGGTGCTGACGTAATGCGAGTCGCCGTGCGGCTCGGGCTGTCCGTCCTTCACCTCGAGGCCTTCGATCGCGAACGACCCGCTGGAGTTGTCGCCGCTCATCGGCAGGTTGGAGATGGTCGCCGCCTGGCGCACCCCCGGAAGGGCCGACAGGCGCTGCAGCAGGCTGTCATAGAAGGTCGCGATCGCATCGTTCTCGGCGTAGCGGCTCTCCGGCAGCGACAGCCGCATGGTCAGCAGATGGTCGGCCTGAAACCCGGGATCGACCTGGCGCAGCGCCAGGAAGCTGCGCACCAGAAGCCCCGCTCCCACCAGCAGCACCAGCGCCACCGCCACCTGCGACACGACGAACGCACCGAGCAGGCGATGAGCGTGCCCTCCCGGCCCCTCGCCGCGCGCCCCTTCCTTGAGCGTCTCGTTCAGACTGAGCCGCGTCGCCATCAGCGCCGGCGCCACCCCGAAGACGAGCCCGGTCAGGATCGAAATCCCCAGCGTGAACCCGAGCACGACCGGATTGAGCCCCGGCGTCCGGCCGCCGAGGACCATCCCCGCCGCTTCGGGCGGTGTCGCTGCCACGAGGAGTCGGAGACCCCAGTACGCCACCAGGATCCCGAGCACCCCGCCGACGACACTCAGCACGACACTCTCGGTCATCAGCTGCCGCACGATGCGTCCGCGGCCGGCGCCGAGTGCTGTCCGGATCCCGATCTCGCGCTGGCGCGCCGTGGCCCGGGCGAGCAGGAGGTTGGCGACGTTGGAGCAGGCGATCAGCAGCAGGCACCCGACCGCCGCCAGCAGGACGTAGAGCGCCGGGCGGACATCGCCCACCATCTCCTCCCGCAGCGGAGCGATCGTCACCCCCCATCCGGCGGGGTAGAACTCGGGCCGCAACCGCGCCTCCAGGCCGTCCATCTCGGCGCGCCCCTGCGCCGGCGTCGCCCCCGCCTTGAGGCGCGCGACGCCGATCAGAAACTCGTTGCCGTGGTTGTCGGTCGACATCTGCTCCGGCGTGAAGGCGATCGGCTTGAACAGATCGACCGGCTGCAGGAAAGCGAACCCGGCCGGCAGCACCCCGATCACGGTGTGATCCTCGCCGTTCAGCGCCACCGTCTTGCCGATGA
>JAYUCR010000054.1:0-6064 GCA_043740165.1 Acidobacteriota bacterium
AGGGTATCGACCCAGGTCATCGCCCTCGACGGCCGCGGCAAGGCACAGCATTTCGCCGACTACGACCAGTGGGAGGCGAACCGGCCGCCGCAGCCCTCCTCCAAACGCGCGACGCCGCGCGCCACGGCGCCGAAATCCCCCCGCGCCGCCGCCCGCCGGCTCACCTACCTCGAGCAGCGCGAGTGGGACGGCATGGAAGCCGCGGTGCACGAGGCCGAATCGAAGCTCGCCGAGGCGCGGCAGCGCGCGGAGGATCCGGCGATCGCGACCGACGCCAGCCTCCTCCAGCAGCGGCACTCGGAGCTCGCGGATCTCGGGGCCCAGGTGGACCGCCTCTACGCCCGCTGGGCCGAGCTCGACGCGAAACAGAAGGGGTAGTGTCCGGATTGACGGGCTGCCCCCGGGTCGTCCTACAATCCCAGCCAGAGATCATCCGACAAATAGGCTGGTTCATGACCCTTCGAGCCGAGCGCACGCGAAAAGCAGGGCCAGTGAGAAGAGCCGGGCGCCTGGCGAACTCGCTTCTTCTCATTCAGTCGATCGTCGAGAACATCCCGGACATGATCTTCGTCAAGGACGCCAAGCATCTGCGCTTCGTCCTGTTCAACAAGGCCGCGGAGGACCTGCTGGGATATTCGCGCGAGAACCTGATCGGGAAGAGCGACTACGACTTCTTCACCCCCAAGGAGGCCGAGTTCTTCATCAGGATGGACCGTGAGGTCCTGCGAAGAGGCGCTTTGCTCGACATTCCGGAAGAGCCGATCCACACCCGCAGGAAAGGGATTCGGATCCTGCACACCAAGAAGATCCCGATCCTGGATCGCTCGGGAAAGGCCCGATTCCTCCTGGGGATCTCCGAGGACGTCACGGATCAGAAGAGGCTCGAAAAGGAAGTTCTCCGGATCAGCGAGCGCGAGCACCGGCGGATCGGTCAGGACCTGCACGATGGCCTCGGCCAGCAATTGACGGGGATCGCCTTTATGGCGGAGGCGCTGGCCGGGAGCCTGAAAGACCGGAAGATCCCCGAAGCCGAGAACGCCGCCCGCCTGGCGAGGCTGGTCAGCCAGGCGGTCACCCACGCCAGGGACCTGGCGGGGCTTCTTTATCCGCTGACCCTGGAGACGCATGGTCTTCCGTCCGCGCTTCAGGAGCTGGCCTCGCATACCCGCGAGGCGTTCGCGATCGCCTGCGACTTCCACTGCCCCGCCCCGCTGCCGCGCCAGGACAAGGAGGTCGAAGGCCACCTCTTCCGCATCGCCCAGGAAGGGGTCTCGAACGCCGTTCGACACGGCCGCGTCAAGCGAATCGTCATCGAATGGACCAGCAATGACCGCCGGGTCTTCCTGAGAGTCATGGATGACGGCCGCGGATTCCCCGCCAAGGGTGTCGCTTCCGGCGGGATGGGGATCACCATCATGAGGTATCGGGTCAGGATGATGAAGGGAACGATCAGCTTCGAGCGGGGGGCCCTCGGCGGCGCCTCGATTTTCTGCTCGGTGCCCTGCACGTCCATCGCGGCCGGTAGCCACTCTTCCTGAGGCTCAGCCCAGGCATTCCCCGCTGATGAAGCGCCCGCTGCCGCGAAGGCAGGGCGGGCGCTCGAGCAGCAGTAAGAGTCATGGCTTCAGGCTGGAGGCCGGGGTCCCGAAGACGATCCGGACCGCCGCCAGATCGTTGCCGAACAGGTACGCCACGCCCAGCCGCGGGACAGGGATCTTCCAGAGCCTGACCGGGTCCCGGCTGCCGAAGGTCATCCCGGCTTCGTACTGGCCCAGGGTGTTGGGATCCTCGCCCGGGAGCGGCTCGTCCACGCCGCCGAAGTAAACGCGCCACACGAAGTACGGTGCGTAGTCGGCCTGTCCCCCTCCTCCGCTCCCGAACAGGTGGCTGGCGGAGAAAGCCGTCTCCGCCATCACCATGGCATCCCGGCCCGCAACCGAAGTCGGATCGACGAGGGCGTAGTTCAGCCCGTTGCCCAGAACCATGTCGAACCCGCCGGCCTGAAAATCGAACCGGCTCCGGATCCCTGCGGCGTAGACGGCGGCGTCCGCGTCACCCGATCGATCCCAGACATACCCGGCTTCCGCGTACGGCTTGAGGAGCCAGTGCTCCTGAACCGGGACCAGGAACTCGGCCCCGGGGACCAGACTGAGAGTGGCCACGTTCTCCCGCAGTCCGGTGTCGGGGATGTCCTGGGCCTGGAAGTCATAAAAGCCGAAAGTCATCGGGAAGGTGAACCGCCACCCCCCGTGGCTGTCCTCCGAGGAGCGGAAGGTGACGGAGAGCGGCAGGCGGTAGACCTGGAGGGTCCTTCCGGAGATGGTGAAGATGCCGGAGCCGACCTGGGTCGCGAAGGCGTAGTTGAACTCCTGTTTCTCGCTGGTGGTGAGCGGCTCCGCGGCCGCGCCCACGTTCGGGAAGGCGATCAGGGCGAGCAGACAGAGCGGCGGCAAGCGGATCATGGAATTCGCCTCTTGGAGGCTAAGTGAATCCGCTTTACGGGGGCCTGTCAACCGGGCCGGATCAGTTCCGAAGCCGTTCAGCAGCCGTTGTCGATGACTCCGTCGCAATCATCGTCGATGCCGTTGCAGACCTCGGTCGTGGGGGTTCCGGGGGTGCAGACCTGGGTCACGCCGCCGAGGCAGTTGTTCACGGTGCGCTGGCAGGCGCCGATACCACATGAGCTGGTGCCGAGGTTCTCGTCGACCAGGAGATTGCAGTCGTCGTCGAGGGCGTTGCAGAGCTCCAGGGCGCCGGGATGGATGGCGGCGTTCGCATCGTTGCAGTCGGTGCTGGCGTAGTAGCCGTCGGCGTCGCTGTCCTGGCAGTGGTTCCCGATGCCGTCGGCGTTGCTGTCGGACTGATCGGGGTTGGAGGTCGCGGGACAGTTGTCGCACACGTCGCCCACGCCGTCGTGATCCTGGTCGGCCTGCGACAGGTTGGCCACCAGCGGGCAGTCGTCGTTGATGTTGAGGACCGTGTCGCCGTCGCTGTCGGCGGAAGAGACCGGGCAGGGATTCAGGTTGGGGCGGACGACCGGGCTCCCGGAAACTCCCGGGTAGCTGGAGCCCAGGGAGCCCTCCCCGTTCACGCACGAGTTCACCCCAGAGACGAAGTAGTAGTAGGCCGTCCCCACGGGCGGCGTGGCGGCGTCCTGCGAGGCGCGGTCGGGAGAGGCGGACTCGAAGCAGGTGTGGTTGTAGGCGAATGCGCCGCTGATGCTGCCGCGATAGACGTTCCAGGCGTTGGCCTGCGGGATTCGCAGCCAGGAGAAAGCCGCGGGCACCCCCGTGGCGGCCCGCACCGAATCACCCACGACCCCCGGGGGCGTCTGGACGGAGTTGACCATGGGGGCGCAGTCCTGCGTGTTGGGCACGCCGTCCGCGTCGCTGTCGAGCGGCGGCAGCTCGTAAGCGCCCATGTCGGGGACGGCGACGCTGTTGTTGTCGCCGTCCGCGATCCGCGGCAGCCCGTCCAGGTCATACTGCGACACGCCGGTGCTGGAGCCGGCCTCGAGGGCCGGAGAGGTGGCCTGGAGATGGAAGTCCTCGGCGACGCTGGTGGAGGCGCTCCAGTCGGACACCATCTTGTTCGCCACCGAGGCGGAAGCCAGGGCCGGCGTGAAGGTGATCACCTTGCTCGAAGAATTGATGCCGGTGATCGTGCGCACGATCCCGTCGTTGCTGTATTCGAGCTTGTGGTTCACCAGGTAACGGCTGACGTCGCGCACCGCCACCGTCGTGGTGCTGCCGGACGCGATCGTGACGTCGGTGAACAACGGGGAGCGCACGAAGAGCGGGTTGACCGACTTGTTGCCGTTCAGGCCGATCACCTGGGCGTCGGTGAAATCGCCCTTGACGTTGCTGGAGCTCGACGGCAGCTTGATATTGTTCCAGATGTCGGTGTTGTAAATGTACGGGCTGGTCCGCAGGCTGTGCACCCCGCCCCCGGTTCCGGTCGAGGGGACGGTGTTGCCGATGACGAGGTTGTTGCGCAGCGTCACCTCGGGGGGGCTCTGCGTGACGATCGTGCCGACCTCGATGCCGCCTCCATAGCTGGCGTAGAGGTACCCGGAGGGAGCGGAGGTGTTGGTGAGGCTGTTACCCATGATGGTGTTGTTGGTGATCTGGGCCGTCACCTGGGTGACATCGATGCCGCCGCCGAACAGCCCGCTCGAGTTGCCGAAGATCAGGTTGTCGAAGACGTTCACCTTGCTGTACCCCTCGATGCCGCCGCCGCCGTAGATGGCGCGGTTGCCGATGATCAGGTTGCGGCGGATGATCGTCCCCGGATTGCCGTCCACCCGGATGCCGCCGCCCTTCCCGACCTCGCCCTGGGCCAGGTTGTCGGCGATCACGTTCCCTTCGACCACCGCGGCGGTGGTGACCATCGACTGCGGGCCGAGGAGGAAGATTCCGCCGCCGATCCCGAACGAGCCGGACGACAGGGGATTGGCGCTGTTCTTCGTGATCGTGTTGCCGACGATCGACGCGTTGCCGGTGGCGACGTAAATCCCACCTCCGAAGAATTCGGTCGTCGAGCCGGTGATCGCGTTGCCGGTGATCAGGTTGTTGCTGACCACGGCGTCTCCATAGACGAAGACGCCGCCACCCGCGTGGGAGTTGCCGTTGCGCAGCTCACCGGTCCCGCCGGTGATCGTGCAGCCGTCGATGGAGAAGTCCGTGTCCGGGCGTCCCGTGCCCCCGCCACCGAAAATGACGGCGCTGCGTCCCAGCCCCGTCGCGTTGATGGTGGTCGTCGCGGGGCTGGCGCACAGCACATGAATGTTGGGATAGATGAACAGCCGCTCCGGGTAGTTGCCGGCGGCGACCTGGATCACCGCACCGCTCGCCGTGCCGGCGGTGATCTGGCCGTTGGCGTCGACGATGGCGGCCTGGATGGTGCGGTGAGGGTTGGACTGGCTGCCGCAGCCGCTCGCGCAGCCGCTGTTGTCGTCGACGTACAGGGTGACCAACCCGACCGCCAGCACGAGGTGCGCGATGCCAGCCAGCGCCAGCAGCGAGGCCAGGACGACCAGCAGCGTGGGCCGAAGCCGTCTCCAAAGTTCCGGCGGTTGCGCCTTGTCCAAGTCTCTCCCTCCTTGGCAGACGGCCTTTTGGGTCAGGTCAAAACTCCAGTGATGGCTCCATGTACGGCTATATCGGCCTTTGTCAAGGATTTTCAGGCCTCGGGGGGGGCCCTCCAGGGATGGACGAAAAGCGGCAGGGGGGTCTTATCGCGGCCGGCATGAAGAACCGGCTCCGGGAGACGGCCTCCTATATGTATGTCAGGAGAGGGCGAGCTGGTATCCGACGCCGCTGACAGTGGTCAAATAGCGTGGGGCGGCCGGGTCGGTCTCTATCTTACGGCGCAGACGGTGGACCAGCTGCTTGAGCATCTGGCGGTCGCCGACGCCCCGGCGCCCCCAGATGTGCACGGTGATCCGCTCGGTCGGCATCGTGTGTCCCGCGTTGGCGATCAGGAGCTGCAGGAGACGGAACTCGAGGGCGGTCAGACGGACCGGTGCGCCGCCGCGCACGGCGACCTCGCGCCGCTCGGGATCGAGCGCCAGATCACCCGCTTCGAGGCGCGCCTCCCCCTCCTGGCCGGCGCGGCGCAACAGCGCCCGCACGCGCGCCAGAAGCGAGCGCGGGCTGAACGGCTTCGGCAGGTAGTCGTCGGCGCCGAGATCGAGCCCGCGCACCTGATCCTCCTCGCCGGCGCGGACGGTGAGCATCATCACCGGCGTGCGGAGGCCCGAGGCGCGCAGGCGGCGCAGCACCTCGAAGCCGCCGAGCCGGGGGAGATTGACGTCGAGGATCACGAGGTCCGGCCGCTCGTGCTCGAACTCGGCGAGGGCCGCCACCCCGTCGCCGGACTCCACGACGAGGTAACCCGATTCCCGCAGCGCGAACGCAATGAGATGCCGCAGCTCCATGTCGTCGTCGACCACCTGGATCTTCATGCTTAGGAGTGTGTCCGAGTATTCGCATGGGCCGCGTTCGCCGCGCCGCGGGGCCGGATGCGAGGCGCCGCGACGACGGCGATGCGGGACATCTCCGAG
>JAYUCR010000055.1:0-2474 GCA_043740165.1 Acidobacteriota bacterium
TCGACCATGGCGAGGGGGGCCTTGTCGGCCGCCGGGGGCGGACCGGCCCCTCTCGGCCCGGGCTTCAGGTCCCGCTTCGCGCCGTTTTTCATGGGAGAACCTCAATGGAAAAGAATGGTGATGAAGGCTGCACAGCCACAACGGGGGTCGGCCGGACGGACGAGCGGGCGCTACAGGTCGAAGAAGCGGGGAAGCATGTCCTTGTGCATCTGACCACCCTGATGGTGACCGGATCGTACCAGAGCGCCGGAAAGGGGGTCAAGGCGCGTTCCGCCCTGCGGACTATCGGATTTGCCTCGGAGGAAACGCCATAAGACGCTGAACCTGAAAGGCTTCAATGAACTATTGCGGACAAGGACCGGGGAACGGCGGAAGCTCTATTCCACCTCGATGAGCCCCCGTCGGATGGCGTAGCGGGTCAGGCCGGCCGCATTGTGGACCCTCAGCTTCGCCATGACGCGGGTCCTGTGGGCTTCGACGGTCTTGGAGGAGAGGCCGAGCTGCTTCGCGATGAGCCGGTTGGTGTTCCCTTCGGCAATCAGTTGCAGCACCTCGCGCTCCCTGGGAGTCAGGAGGTCGGGCGGTCGGGCCGCCGACTCCTTGGATCCTGACCGGCCCAGGTATCGGTTGACCACCTGCTCCGAGATCGTCGCATTGAGGAAGCTCCCACCTTGCCGGACCACCCGAATCGCCGCCAGCACCTCCGAGACGGGGGAGTCTTTGAGGACATAGCCGCTGGCCCCGGCCTTCAGAAGCTCGTAGACGTACTCCTCGCCCGTGTGCATTGTCAGGGCGACGACCCGGGTGGCGGGGGACTCGGCGCGGATGCGCCGTGTGGCCTCGATGCCGTTCAGGCGCGGCATGGAGATATCCATCACCACGACATCGGGTCGGAGCAGCGCGGCCAGGCGGACCGCCTCGCGACCGTCGGCGGCATCACCCACGATGAGCAGGTCTCGCTCACGCTCCAGCAGGGCGCGCAGCCCCTGGCGCACCATGGCGTGATCGTCGGCGAGCAGAACGCGGGTCCGGACGGACTTCATGATCCGGCACCCGCGTGAAGGCGGCGGTCGCGGCGGTTCAACCCGAAGGCGTGGCTGCTCCCGCGCGGCAAGAGGGCCGCGGTTGGATGCGGCGCAAGGCCGTCATCTCCCGGACGCGCCAGACGCTCCAGGAATTTGAATAGATGATGCTTTGATATCACCGCCGTCCAGCCGGCAGACTCTTTGTTAACGGCGTTAAGCGATTCCCGGGAGCATTCTGGGTAATCTCGAGGCTCGCTGTCAACATCAGGGCTTCAAATCCCGACGCGCCAGGATCCGGGCAATGCGCGCCGCGGCGCGACCGTCCCAGAGCGGAATGGTCCGGCGCCGCGGCCGCCGGCCGCGCAAAGCCTTCCTCGCCTCGCGCACGATGGCGGCCGTGTCGCTCCCGACCAGCCGGTTCGTGCCGTGCGTCACGGTCACCGGCCGTTCGGTGTTCTCGCGCAGCGTCAGGCAGGGCACCCCCAGGATGCTGGTCTCCTCCTGGATGCCGCCGGAGTCGGTGAGCACCAGTGCCGCGCGCTTTTGAAGATGGAGAAAATCCAGGTACCCGAGCGGCTCGACGACGCGCACCGCCTTCATCGCGTCGAGCCCGAACGCCTGCATCATCTTGATCGCCCGCGGGTGCGCCGGGAACAGGATCGGCACCTCCCGCCCGACGATCTTCAGCCCCTCGAGGATGCGGCGGAAGGTCGCTTCGTCGTCGACGTTGGAAGGACGGTGCAGGGTGAGGAGCGCGAAGGGCGGAGACAGGCCCAGCCGGCGCATGACCTCGGAGGCATCGGATCGCCGGACGAATCTCTTCAGCGTGTCGATCATGACGTTTCCGACCCGGCGGATGCGACGCCGCGGCACCCCTTCGGCGAGGAGATTGCGATCGGCATCCGGGCTGGTGGTGAACAGCAGGTCGGACAGCCCGTCGGTCACGATGCGGTTGATCTCCTCCGGCATCCCCCGATCGCGGGACCGCAGCCCCGCCTCCACGTGCGCCACTTTCACGGGCGGGGACATCTTCGCGGCCACGAGCGAGCAGCCGACCGTGGAATTGACGTCGCCGACGACCACGACCCAGTCGGGGCGCTCGCGCTGCAACACCGGCTCGAAGGCCTCCATGATGCGCGCCGTCTGCACGGCGTGGCTCCCCGAGCCGACCCCGAGATGAATGTCCGGCTTCGGGATGTCGAGCTCCTGGAAGAACACCTCCGACATCGCCTCGTCGTAATGCTGGCCGGTGTGCACCAGCCGCGCGTCGAACCGATCGGGCCGGGCGCGGAAGGCGCGCAGGAGCGGCGCGACTTTCATGAAGTTGGGCCGGGCCCCTGCGATGAGCAGGAGGCGCTGCGGACGACGGCTGTCGCGGCGGGGCATCAGCCGGGCAGCACGCGCTCGAGCGCGCTCGCCACCCGATCGACCTGGGCCTCGATCATCTGC
>JAYUCR010000056.1:0-6049 GCA_043740165.1 Acidobacteriota bacterium
GAAGCTCGGCTGGAAGACGGTGGTCGGCTTCCAGACCCGGAACATCCCGCACATCGCGCACGAGGCGCTGCAGAAGGCGGCCCTGAATCTCGTCGACGGGCTGTTCATCAACCCGCTGGTCGGTGGGAAGAAGGCCGGCGACTTCGAAGATCCGGTGATCGTCGCGGCCTACGACGCCCTGCTGAGGAACTACTTTCCGGCCGACAGGGCGGTCCTCGGCGTCCTCCAGGGGCAGATGCGCTACGCCGGTCCCAGGGAGGCGATCTTCCACGCCATCCAGCGCCGGAACTTCGGCTGCACCCACTTCATCGTCGGGCGCGATCATGCCGGGGTGGGGAAGTTTTACCCGCCCTACGCCGCGCAGGAAATCTTCGCCGACTATCCCGATCTCGGCATCACGCCGCTGTTCTTCGGCGCCTTCTTCCAGTGCCGGCGGTGCGGGGCTCCGGCGAACGAGAAGACCTGCCCGCACGGGCCGGATGACCGACTCGACTTCAGCGGCACGCGGGTGCGCGACGCCATCCTGAAAGGCGAGGCGATCGACGCGATGATCCGTCCCGAGGTGCAGGCGGCGATTCGCGCCGTCGAAGGCGGACCGTTCCGGCAGCCCGCGCGGTAACCTGCCCGGTAGCCTACGAGGAGGCGGGAGCCGGGGCGGCGAAGACCGCCGAGCGCGCGATGTCTTCCTGGCGGATCCTCTGCACGTCGAACCCTTCCAGGTTCTGGATCAGCTTCGAGATCGCCTGATCGAACCCGGGGACCGTCTTGCGCGCGCGGCTCAACGGGGTGACGCGGGCGAGGACGAAATTCTTCACGAAGGGATGGCTGATGCCGCGCCGCTTCAGCTTGTCGACGATCCCCTTGAGCAGGGCATCGGCCTCCTCCACCCTGCCGGCGCGCTCCTCGCGCGTGGAGTAGGAAGTCTTGAGCGGCCCCTTGAGGAACCGGTCGACGCGGCGCAGGATCGGAGCAAAGGCGCCGCCGGCGAAGCGGGCGTTCTTCTCGTACAGGAGTCCCAGGGTGCAGTAGTGGGGCTCCTCGAACTGGAACGCGAAATCCTCCTCGGACCGCCGGCCGTCGTTTTCGACCAGGCCGCGGTACATCCGGATCACCTCGAGCGATTTCTCCTTCAGGTTGTGCGCCTTCTCGGTGTTGAGCGCCAGGATCTGGAACGCCACCTCGGGCTCCGGCACGACGATCGCCGGGATGAACTTGGCCTTGAGCTTCTCCAGCACGTGCCGCCGGTGATTGCCGTTCGGGGTCCAGTAGTCCCCGGACTCCGTGCGGACCGCCACCACCGGGTCGACGAAACGATCGATCTTCTTGATCACCTTGAGCAGGCGCTCGGCGTGCGCCTTGGAGAGATCGCGCTGGTAGGGGGTCGGCTTCACGAGGGCGCACGGGAGGAGGGCGAAGATCTGCCAGTGATCGCCGACCGGCTCGCGATACACCGCTAGAGGTTTGCCGCCGTCCTCGGATATCTGCGTCGCCAGTCGGTCCACCTCGACGGGCGGACGGCTGCCGGCCGGATGGACGGCATACGGAAAGGTGGTCATGACCGCACCCCTGCGTCAGTCGGCCGCGGATCCGGCCGGGTCGTCTTGCGGCTCGCCGGGCACGCGGCGCGTCCGCCGGATGCGGCGATTCACCAGGGTGCGCGGGTCGTCGTACCCGGACGGGACCCAGAAGCCCGTGCGATCGCGCTGCCCGGGGGGGAGCACGGTTTCTTCCGGCGCGGGTTGGGCGTTTTTGCTGCGGACAGACACGCTACCCCCATAAGCCCTGGCGCAATGGCTGCGGGCGGGCTGGATTCACATGGCGCTGTGATTGTGACAGGTCGAATCTTAACCGAGAGTGACCGGTCCGGTAAAGGGGGATGACGATGTAGGGCGCGCGGCGTCAGGAATCCCCTGATGCTCCCATCAGAAATCGAGCCATCTCTATTCAGGTTCAGGCGAATTGTGGGTGCAGGGCGTTCGTCGTACAAGTCTCCTCCGGGTGAGCATTCCGTCACCGATGACGTGCAGAGCCAGATCGGATCGGGTCGTGCAGCCCAAGTCGCCGTGCGCCGGGAACCGGGTGGGCGAAGGGGGCGAAGCCCGAATTGGAAGGGGAGGGGGGAGTCGATGCTCGATGCCGTGACCCGCACAGACACCATGCACCAGGCGCCGTCGCATGAAGCCGGCTGGCACGTTCTCTGGACGCGCAGCCACTGCGAGCAGCTGGTGCACGACCAGCTCGTGGGGAAGCAGTTCGAGCTCTTCCTGCCGAAAATCGACGCCTGGTCGAGGTCGAGGATCGCGGGGACGCGCTGCGTCCCCGGCGCCCCGCTCTTCCCCGGGTACCTCTTCCTGCGCCACGGCCTGGACAAGGAGAGCTACCTCGAGGTGCGCAAAGCGCGCGGCCTCGTGGCGGTTCTCGGAGATCGCTGGGATCGCCTGGCGGTCCTCCCCGAGCCGGAGATTGAGGCCATCCGGCGGACGGTGCACTCCCGATTGCCGGCGCGGGCGCATCCCTACCTCCGCGAAGGACGGCGCGTCCGCATCACGCGCGGCCCCCTGACCGATATCGAAGGCATCCTGGTGCGGCTCGACAAGATGAACAGGGGCCTTGTGGTGCTGTCCGTGGAGCTGCTGCAACGCAGCGTCGCGGTGGAAGTGGACTGCACGGCGGTCGAGCCGGTCGCGGGGGCCTGGAGAGCTCCGGGTGCCGGCGCGCCGCGCGCCACCGCGGCTCCGGCCATTTGAGGGGGAATGAGATGTCGGAAAGTGCGAATCAGGGTGGGGGTGCGGAGGCCCTTCTGGGGATCTGGCGCCGGCGCAGGTGGGTCGGGCTGGCGGTTTTCGCGGCGCTGGGCGCGGCCGTGATCAGCGTGGCGGTGCTGCTCCCCGATCTCTACCGTGGCACGGCTTCGGTTCTCGTCGAGCGCGAGCAGGACATGGCGGGCTCTCCCGAGCGACCGGGGGCGGACGGGGAGATGGAGACGCGCCTCCAGACCATCAGCCAGAAGGTCCTGAGCCGCTCGCGCCTGGAAGCCCTCATCCAGCGCTTCGATCTCTATCACAAGGAAAGATCTCGCGGAGCCACGGCGGAGTCGGTCGTCATGCAAATGCGCCGTGACATTCACCTGGAGCTCAAGGGTGCCGACCCGGCCGGCGCGCCGGGTGCGACCGTCGCCTTCACCTTGAGCTTCTGGGGCAGGGACCCAACCGTCGTGGCCCAGGTCGCCAACGCGCTCGCCAACAGTTACGTCGAAGACAACATGAAAAGCCGCGAGCAGCAGGCCGCCGCCACCGCCAAGTTCCTCAAGATCCAGCTCGCGGAGGCGAAGGCAGTCCTGGATGAGAGCAGCGACCGGCAGGCGAGCCTGGCCGAACGCCGCGACACTCTGGCGAAGCGGCTGTCAGCCATGGAGCCCACCAGCGGCCCCACGGCCGCCGCGACTCGTCTGGGGACGCTCAAGCAGGAGCTGAATGACCTGCTGTCGCGCTACAAGCCGGGCCACCCGGAGGTTCTCAGGGTCCAGAAGGAGATCAAGTCGGTCGAATCCCAGCTTGTCGATGCCGGGCCGGTCCCCGAGCCCGGGCGCACCGACGACACGGCGGTGCGACAGGTGAAGGAAAGCCTCGCCGCCGCGGAGGCCAGGCTCCTGTCGAGCGACTACGCGACGGCGAAGGATCACTACCTCTCCCTCGTGAAATCGTACGAGCAGGCCCGGCTCAATGAGAGCCTGGAGCAGGACCAGCAGGGCGATCAATTCGCGATCCTCGACGCGGCGGTCGCCCAGGACCAGCCGGCCGGGCCCAACCGCATCCGCATCCTGCTCGCCGGCATGGCGGTGGCGATCGGGGCGGCGCTCGGTGGCATCCTGTGGGCGGAGCACCGCGATACCTCCTTTCACACCGTGGGCGACTTGCGCGAGTTCACGCGGGTGCCCGTCCTGGCGAGCGTCCCGCGCATCGCCACGACCCAAGCGACAGGACAGCACAGGCGCCGGGTGGCGCTCGCCGCGTTCTCGACGGCCCTGGGGCTGGTGCTCGTCGTCGGCATCTCCTACCTCGTCACCCGCTGGGCCGAACCGATGATCCTGGCGCTTGTCGCGGGTCGCACCTGACCCCTTTTCCCCGGATTCAAAGGAGCGAGAGCAACGATATGGAATCGATTCTCGGAACTTTCGAGTCGCAGGAACGCCAGGCGCTGGCGAAGGAATCGGATCCAACCGCCGCCAAGTCACCCGCCAAGAAGGCCGCCGACAAGATGGGGGAGCAGCTCGTGAGTCTGCTCGACTCCGAGTCGTTCGAGGCCAACGAATACAGGCTCCTTCGGCATCGCATCGAAGAGACGCGCGCCAACGCGGGGCGCGGCCTGATCGGCGTGACGAGCCCGGGTGCGGGCGAAGGGAAGACCACCACCGCCATCAACCTGGCAGGCACTCTGGTGCAGTCGCCGGGCACGCGAGTGCTGCTGATCGACGCCGACCTGCGCCTGCCCGGCGTGGCCAGGCAGCTTGGAATGCGCGATGCCGGGGCGCCGGGACTGACGGACTTGATTCTCGACCCTCGGCTCACGCTCGAGAAGGTGGTGCGCCAACGGGCTCCCACCAACCTGTTCGTTCTGACCTCCGGCCGGCACCTGGCCGCACCCTACGAGACGCTCCTGTCGCCGCGGATGGGGGACCTCCTCGAGCAGGCACGGCAGGCTTACGACTACGTCATCCTCGATACACCGCCGGTCGTGCCGGTGCCCGATCTGCACGCCATCGCGCGCTGGGTGGATCGGTTCATCGTGGTCGTGGCGGCGCACCGCACGCCGCGCAGGTACCTGGAGCAAACCCTGAACGCACTGGACCCGGGCAAAGTCGCCGGGCTCGTCTTCAACTCCTCCGATCCGCCACAGCCGGGGCCTTACGGCTATTACACCGGCTACGGCATGCCCGGGAGGCGCTGACATGAAGAACTCGGCCCTGCAAGTCCTGGTCTGCCCCGCCTGCAAAGGCGGTCTCGATCTGATCGGGCCCGTCCACCGGGGCGGCGAAATCCTCGAGGCTCGCCTCGAGTGCGCCGCGTGCCGCACCGGGTATCCCGTGGTGCGGGGCGTTCCTAGATTCGTCTCAGCCGGCAGCTACGCCGGGTCGTTCGGCTATCAGTGGAAGCGGTTCCGCAGCGTCCAGCTCGACTCGGTGAACGGCAGCGACGAGTCGGACCGGTACTTCCGGGCGACGACCGGATGGTCCGCCGCGGACCTGCACGGGAGCACGGTCCTGGACGCGGGAGTCGGCGCCGGCCGCTACGCAGAGATCGCCGCGCGGGCCGGGGCGCAGGTCTTCGGGGTCGATCTGACCGAGGCCGTGGACGCCGCTTACGACAACATCGGCACGCGCCCGGGGGTCAACCTGATTCAAGCGGACATCTTCGCCATGCCGTTCCGCGACGGCACGTTCGATCGGGCGTACTCGATCGGAGTCCTGCACCACACCCCCGATCCACGCTCGGCGTTCGAGCGCGTCGCGAAGGCCGTGAGGCCGGGAGGCAGCCTCGCGGTCTATCTCTATCCGCATCCCGGGATGGCCCGTCATTTCCCGGACATGATCCGGAGAGTCACGACCCGCCTGCCGCACCGCGTGATGCTGGCGCTGTCGTCCCTGGCGGTGCCCCTGTATTTCCCCTATCGCGTTCCGGGGATCGGCAAGGTGCTGCACCTCGTGGCCCCGATCTCGATGCATCCCCGAGGGCGCGCGCGCTGGCTCGATACCTTCGACTGGTACACGCCGAAGTATCAATGGAAGCTCCAGCACCCGGAGGTGTTCGGCTGGTTCCGCGAGAACGGGTTCGGAAGCATCGAGCTCGCGCAGGACCCGATCCGGATGCGCGGCGTCAAGGAAAACCCGGCGGCACCCGCCCGCGGAGCGCAGATCGGATGAAGGTCTTCGTAGCTGGAAGCATCGCCATGGTCCGCCGCCGCATCCGGCGCCTGACGGCCTGTCGGAAAGCCTCCCTGAGCGCCCCCCGCCCAGGTGAGGCGAACGCGGCGGCGGACCTCGTCATACTGG